>JAYVQJ010000937.1:0-4660 GCA_043777235.1 Planctomycetia bacterium | reverse complement strand
GGACAGAAGAGCGCGAAGTCCAGGCAGTAATGAGTTTTCGTGTCGCCTTCCCACCACTGCCGTTCGGCTTCGATCCCTTCCAGTTTGAATGCGGCCCACAGTCGGTCTTCCAACGGGCTGCCATGCACGAGGTCATTGATCTCCAAGGCGGTCTGGAACTTCTTCCAAATCGACGGAATAAAAACGATGCGGCGTCGGCGACGGCTCAAAATCGGCTCGTGACGAACCTGCAAGCGATCGAACTTGATTTGGTGATACCAGTCCTGCGCTCGCGGATGCCGTGATTCGTTCGGCAACAATTCGACTCGCTGCCGCCGCTCGATGCCCGCGACCTTGGCCCAATACCGCACCGACCATTTCTCGCGTCCGAATGTCTGCGTGAGATAGAACGCAATCCAGCGAATCTTTTCGACTTCATCAGGAGCCGTCAGTTCGGGAATCCGATACCAATGCTCCGACTCCGCGCGCTCAAAGTCCGCGCGATTGTTGAGCACCGCCACCAGTCCGGACGCATCGTCGGGAAAACGCGGTCCTTGGCTGGCTGCGGTTTTCTTCGGCATGTGACTGACTCGGTCAGTGACGGAGGATGAACCGGACGCTACTTCGCTGACGCGGCATTGTCGGCAGACCGCTGCTCGACAAGCAATGAAAACACTTCGCGTGGATGGCTGTACTTCAGCATGGAAAGCGGCATGTCGTTCATCTTTTGAGCGACGTCGAACGGCGATTCGCCGCGCTCCAGCAAGAAGAATTTGGAGTGGTTGACGATGTCATTCATCGACCCAATCACCGACCGATTCAACGCTTTCGAGAACCGCACGGTTCCGGTCTCCGGGACGATCATCCGCAGATACGCCTCTTCGAGACCGTCGTCCGCCAGCGTCTCACGAATCACCGCCAACGCGCCGACGATGAAGTGAGAATCATTCGTCATCCCGCGAGCGTACGCGATCGCCGAGTACAGCGAGGCGGTGTTGGTCAGAATCACGTACTGCGTCCGATCCGCCGTGAAAAGATGCCCCGACCAATCCGCCAACGGATTCGCGTCCAACGGCAGCACCGCTTTCGGCGCGATTTTGATTTTCGTCCCCAACTTGCCAGAAAGTCTCAGAACCACGGTCACTCACTTTCGCTTGGCTCGATGCTCACTCCAATGCAACACAGCGGCCAGCATCGACGCTATCAGCCTGACCAAGTCTTTGAAGTGGGTCAATCATCGAACTCTCGCGCGTGGCGGCTGATGTTGCCAGAAAAAATTGCTGAGCTTGACGTTCTCAGAGGTTTGTCGTTGATCGACGAAGTCGAATCGTCTGCTATTCTGCCGCAATTCTCAGGACTTCGGATACCTATTGTGGATGCTGCTGCTGATTCCATCGAACGACCCGCTCCATCGGACGAGGCTCTGGCGAGCGCTGTCGAGATTGTCGAGCAGATTGCCGCGGATCGTGGTTTACTCTCTCGGCTTTCGGAGGACGACCGTTGTCGGCTGGCGCAGGCGGCCGAACGCATCGTCAGTCCGGATCGCAAGTCTCGAAAACGATTGATGCGGGCGTTCAAGCAGCGTGAGCAGGCCGCGATTTCTCGAAAGAAGGCGGAAGACGAACAGCGACTGGCTCGCACGGGAATTCGAAATCCACTGGGAACGCGGCAGTTGAAAAAACCGTGTCCGCCGGCTCCCTTCGAAACAAAACCGCCGCCAACGGCAGTCGATCCGAAAGACGAACACTTCATTGATCGCCTGAGCGTTGCTCGGTGCTGTTACATCTGCAAACAGGATTTCGATCGCGTCCATTTCTTCTATGACGCCCTTTGTCCGGACTGTGCCGAACTGAACTGGGAGCGTCGGCAGCGGACGTTCGATCTGTCTGGTCGCTTTGCGTTGCTCACGGGTGGCCGAGTCAAAATCGGGTATCACGCCGCTTTGAAGCTTTTGCGAGCTGGTTGCCATGTGATTGTGACAACTCGATTTCCGCGAGATGCCGCCTCGCGTTTCACGGCCGAAAACGACAGTTCCGACTGGACGACACGACTTCAGATTCACGGCGTCGATCTACGACACACGCCGAGCGTTGAAGCCTTTGCGGATCATCTTTGTGAGACACTGCCGCGGCTCGACTTCATCCTGAATAATGCCTGCCAAACTGTTCGACGTCCGCCGGGATTCTATGGCCACTTGATGGCAGACGAGCGAAAGCTGGCGACCGAACTGCCTGCCGCGGCCCGGCCATTGCTGGAATCGTACGAGGCGCTCCGCCGTAAGGGCGGCCTGCTGGAGTCAACCGATTCATCACTGCCGGTTCAGGTCGGTAGCAGCCTCGCGGGGATCCAGCGAGCGGCTGAGTTATCTCAGATTCCATTGGCTCCCGGAGACACCGAGAACGGAGAGGAACTCTTCCCGACCGGGAAACTCGACGGCGATTTGCAGCAGGTTGACCTCCGCACGATCAACAGTTGGCGGTTGCGCCTGGCGGATGTCCCGACGGTGGAACTGCTCGAAGTTCAGCTCGTCAACGCGATCGCTCCGTTCATTTTGAATGCCCGGCTCAAACCGCTGATGAAACGAGTCGAATCCCGCGACAAGCACATCGTCAACGTGTCCGCGATGGAGGGCATTTTTTACCGGGCGTTCAAGACGGACAAACACCCGCACACCAACATGGCCAAAGCCGCCCTCAACATGCTGACGCGAACGTCCGCCCAGGATTACGCTCGAGACGGCATCCACATGAACAGCGTCGATACGGGTTGGATTACCGATGAGGATCCGGCCGCGATTGCTCAACACAAAGCCGAAGTCCACGGCTTTCGTCCGCCGCTCGATCAGGTCGACGCAGCCGCCAGGATCTGCGACCCGATCTTCACCGGATTCCTGACCGGCGAGCACGTGTGGGGTCAATTCCTGAAGGACTACCAGATTGCCAATTGGTGAGCTGCCTTCGGTCCAACGAAGCGGCGGGGTTAGAAGTCCCGTGCCGAGCGCGCGAGCGCCGACGCGGTTGAAGAGCCGAAACCATTCGTGCCGGTCTTCGTCGTCGCGAACGATGTCCGCGCGATCGACTCCGCGATTCAGGACGTGGTCGACAGCGCCAGCTTGAACCGGCTCATCTCTCAATCCAGCACGATCCTACGCGGGGAACTGCTCGATGAACCGTCGGACACCGGAGAGTGTTTCTCGCACATTTTCCGAAGTGTATTTGCCGTGCTCGCCATGTGCGGCCGGATTTCTAATCGCAAGCCATGCGAGCACATTCTTGTGCTCAATCCCGCTGTAAGCGTTCTTCTTCGGTAGCTCATCATTCAACTCACCTCCGCTCCTTGGCTTGTTCCCTTTGGCGATGGGAATGCCATGAGCAAGGCATAGTTGCCGAAGATGACTTTCTAAAACACCGCTGACTAGAACGGCTGCCGCCTCCTTGTAGCCTTCCAAAAAGAGGTAGTCAGCTTGGTCAAGAATGCTCGCGAATGCTTCCGCATGAGCAATTCCCTGTAGTTGGCGTAAATGCCCACGATCGACAGCCATCCGCAATGCGCGGATGACCCCAAATAGCTCTTGAGTGGCACCATTGATTGTGTCTTTGCGCTTAATCCGGATTCGGTAGATATCTCTCCTGTATCTGCTGTTCGGCAGGGTGATGTCTTCGACGGCCGCTGTACACATCGCAAGAAATTGTGTGTGAATGTCATCCGTAACTTTGAAACTCTTTGCTTCCATTTCCTCGAAGAGCGTTTGAATGTCATCCAATTGCGCGACAAAAGTTGCCGTGTTCATGATTCGTCTTCCCAGAACAATCCAGGCAATGCCTTAAGCGTGCGAGAAGTGCCCTGATGATTTGCTCGGTGGAGCGTCCTAGCTTGTCCTGAATGTGGTGAGGGCCGAATTGAGTCTATACCGACAGTCTTGGACAATTTCATTTGGATTGACTGCAAACTACTTTGCACTCTTCGATTACGACCTTCGATGCGCCGAGATATTCCGCTCCTCGACGTTCAAAAATGCAATCAGGGTATTTTTGCGACACCTCGACAGTGACGGGAATTCCGAGCCCATTTGCGATTGCGAGGTGCGACGATTGATCGCACAGGAGTCGAGTTGCGTTTGAGATAATATTGGCTGCGTCGAGCGCATTGTCATAGTCCATGCGTTCGAGATCGGTTTCAGCGAATCCGTTGAATGCGTCACAGTCGCGTTGAAGTCCAATGAAATGCGTCGGTTTGTATTTTTTGAGAATTCTCTTCCAGACTGCTTTGGACTTGTTTGACGGATAGCTTCCTGTCCGATTCACGAGAATTAGCTTGCCCTTTGGTTCGTCGCTATTGGGCAATCTAAGCCACTGTTCCTGGAAAAATCTATCAGCAACAGTCTGACACTTGCTCACCTCCGTGTTGTCACAATACCAGCGGGCGATGTTGACTCTGTCCGAAATTGGTGGCTTGAAATAGTCCCTGAGATGAATGGCACTGTCGCGTGTGTAAGTGGTGACTGGTTTGTTAGTTGTTGAGGAGTTGTTGTTTCAAAGTCGTGCGAGGTTGTTGCATGAGTTTGTAGCCGTGGCGACGGCGTTTGAGGACTCGGGGTTCGACTCGGCCGGGGCGGTTGGCGACTTCGCATTCTGAGATGTGTTTCAGGAGTTGACGGCATTGCGACTCCAACTCTTCGGGC
>JAYVQJ010000936.1:0-18328 GCA_043777235.1 Planctomycetia bacterium | reverse complement strand
CGACTGGCCGCAGTGCTCAAGCAACTCGAACGCAAAGTCCTGCTCATCCGCCGCGACTCGACCGGCCACCAAACCAACTACGAAGATGGCGTCGCAATTCTGGAGTTCGTGATCCAACAATCCAAACCGCTCGACGCTGCCAAGTGAGGCCGTGTGTCGTCCTGATTTCCCGGAAAGGACTCCGATGCGTATCGCGTTGATTGGATCAAGCGGCCAACTCGGCAGTGACCTGCATCCCCGCTTGCAAGCCGCCGGACACAACGTCGTCCCGCTGCGACACGCGGACATCGAGATCACGGACGACGCCAACGTCGCAGCCGTCCTCGAACTGCTGCGGCCCGACTTGGTTCTCAACACCGCTGCGTACAACTTGGTCGACAAAGCCGAGGACGAACCGGAGGCCGCGATGTCGGTCAACGCGATCGGCCCGAAAAACCTCGCGTGTCTCTGCGAAGCGAATCGGTGGCGTTTGATGCACATCAGCACGGACTACGTTTTCGGTGATGTCACCGGTTCGATAATCCGGACTCGGACGGAACTCGATCCCGCGAACCCGATCGGCCGATACGGACTCTCAAAACGAATCGGTGAGCGATCCGTTGTCGAACAGTGCTCGCGGAATTTCGTCGTGCGCACGTGTGGTCTGTACGGAGTCGCCGCGCTGCGTGGAGGCGGCAAAGGAAACTTTGTCGAAACAATGCTGCGGCTCGGCCGAGAGCGAAAGCAACTTCGTGTCGTCGACGATCAACGCTGCACGCCGACCTCAACCGCTGATCTCGCCGATGCTCTCGTAAAGCTTGTCGTGACCGATGCCTTTGGCCTGTATCACGCGACGAATTCCGGCAGCATGACGTGGTGTGAATTCGCTCGCGAGATTTTTCGGCTGTCCAACATGGACGTCGAAGTCATCCCGATCACGACCGCCGAGTTCGGCTCGAAGGCGAAACGCCCAGTGTACAGTGTGCTCGATTGCAAAAAGCTTGCATCGGTCATTGGCGAACCGCTACCCGATTGGCACGACGCACTGGCGAGATACCTGGCGAATCGAGCGGCAAGCAATTCATTTCCCGTGAGAACCCAGTCTTAGGAAGCTTCCGCCGGAGCCCAATGAGGATTCTTCGATTTCAAAACGTGTTGTGAATGAGTCAAGTTTCATCAGCCGGCACGCGCTAGCGTCCGGTTCGGACTGTCGAACCGGACGCTAGCGCGTGCCGGCTAGTGGGCTGAAGCGGAGCCTCGCTGGAATTTTCCGATTTCAGATTCTCGCCGCCTGCGGTAATTTCTCACCGAACCACTTTCTCGAAGGAGCGAGCCATGCCCACTGCTGTCATCGTTGATGCGATTCGGACTCCGATTGCGAAAGCCTCGTCCGACTCCGGTTACTTCCGCGACGTGCGTGCCGATGAACTCTCGGCCGGCCTTCTGAAAACGATCGTCGAGCGAACCGGCATCGATCCGCACCTGATCGACGACGTCCGCTGGGGCTGCGTGCAACAGCAGGGTGAGCAAGGTTACGACATTGGTCGCATCGCTGTATTGATGGCCGATCTGCCGATTGAGATCGGTGGCGTCACGATCAACCGCAACTGCGCGTCGAGCCTGCAAGCGATCAACGACGCGGCGACGGCGATCATGGCTGGCGTCGAGAACATTCAAATCGCCGGTGGCGTCGAGCACATGGATCACATCCCAGCCAACAAGGACTACAACCCCGCACCGTCGCTGTTCCGCAAGCACAGTGAAGCGATCATGAACATGGGACTGACCGCCGAGTTCCTCGCGATGAAGTACGGCATCAGCCGCCAACGACAGGACGAGTTCGCCGCACGCAGCCAGCAGTCGGCGTGCGAGGCGACTCGATCGGGCGCGTTCACCGCCGAGATCGTCCCAACTTGGGGCCGCAACGAAATCGGTTTGAAGTCACTGATCGCCACCGATCAGGGTCTCCGCGAAGGCACCACCGTCGAAGGCTTAAGCAAACTCCCGCCCGCGTTCAATCCCGCCGGAGGGAGCGTGACCGCCGGCAATGCCTCGCAAGTCAGTGTCGGTGCGGCGGCTGTGTTGATGATGTCCGAGGACAAGGCGCGCGAACTCGGCATCCAGCCGTTGGCGAAAGTCCGCTCAATGGCGGTCGCCGGAGTCGCTCCCGAAGAAATGGGGATCGGCCCGGTCCCGGCGATTCACAAAGCTCTGAAGCGTGCCGGACTGAAGCTGTCCGACATCGACTGCATCGAGATCAACGAAGCCTTCGCCGTGCAGGTGTTGTCCGTTTTGAAGTTGCTCGGCATCGACGAATCGAAAGTCAACACGCGCGGCGGAGCGGTCGCGCTCGGACATCCGCTGGGAGCCAGTGGAGCACGCATCGCGACCACACTGCTACACCGCATGAAAGACAGCGGTGCCAAACTTGGCCTCGCAAGTCTCTGCGTCGGTCAAGGCCAGGGAGTTGCTACGATTTTCGAGGCGTGTTGAGACTTCCCGCTCGCTCGTTTACGCTGATTCGCGGAGGTTGATCATGGCAATTCGTTTGTTCGTTGGCGTGTGTGTGCTCTCGGCTTGGCTGGGCAGTGAGAACGTGGCGAAGTCCGAGACTCCGACTGCCCCGTACATCTTCCCTGCTGGTGGCCAGCGTGGCACGACGGTGCCCGTTCGCATCGGCGGGCACTTCTTGCACGACAAGGCGGAGTTTCTGATCGCCGGTCCCGGCGTCGAAGGTCGCTCGCCCATCGAGCGAGCCAGCACGACTTGGTTTGAAGGTCCGCTGATCCTGCAACCGGCGTCGCAGCAGAAAGAGGACTATCCGAAGGACTACGCTGGCGAGATCAAGATCGCGGCGGATGCGACACCCGGAGTCCGCTTCTGGCATTGCACGACGTCGCAAGGAATCACTCCTGGAATGCGATTCGTCATCGGTGACTTACCGGAAGTCATCGAAGAGGAAACCGACGGTCCCGTCTCCATGACTCCGGTCAAATTGCCGGTCACGATCAACGGCCGCATCTTTCCGCGTGAGGACGCCGATGATTGGTCGTTCGAGGCGAAGGCCGGGCAGGTGATTTCCTGCGAGGTCAACGCCGCGCGAATTGGATCGGGCTTGGACTCACGGCTCGAAGTGCTCGATCCGAATGGCCGCGTGATCGCCGAGAATTCGGACACGTTTGGTGCCGACTCATTCGTGCGTTTCACCGCCGCGAGCGACGGCAAGTACGTCGTTCGCATTCACGACATCCGCTTCGAGGGCCTGCAACATTACGTCTATCGCCTGACGATCTCGGCAGGACCGTGGCTCGATCGCGTCTATCCGCTCGGTGGCAAACGCGGTTCGACGGTGCCGCTGCGACTCTTCGGAGCGAACTTGCCGAGCGACCGTCAGGAATTCGTCGTCGCGCCGTCCGGCGGTGCGACAATCCCGCCACCGTTTGTGAGTGTTCTGCTTTCCGGTGGTGGCACGACGAACGCTTTTCTGGAAACCGATGACCTGACCGAACATCTTGAAGCGGAACCGAACAACGAGATCGCGCAGGGCAAGACCGTCGAGTTGCCGTGTGTGCTCAATGGTCGCATTGATCAAGCCGGCGACGTCGATCTGTGGAATTTCTCTGGAAAGAAAGGGGACGCTTGGCAGTTCGACCTGCGAGCCAGCCGGCTCGGTTCGGAATTGGACAGCGTGCTGACGTTGCTTGACTCCGCCGGTAAGACGGTGGCGACCGCCGATGATTTGGCGAACGGTCAAACCGACAGCCTCTTGAATGTGACGTTGCCGGCCGACGGAATCTTCACGTTGAAGGTCGAGGAACGACTCAGCTCGCGCGGTGGGCCGACGTTTGCGTATCGTGTGCGAGTCCTTCGTCCCACCGATTCGCCCATGCGACTTTCGACCGCGTTGGATGCGCTGACGTTGTTGCGTGCCGGCGAAACGCGAATCAAGATCCTTGCCGAGCGACCAGCCGGGTTCGCTGACGAAGTGTCGCTGGACATCGAAGGACTTCCCGAAGGTGTCGTCGTGACCGGCAACAAACTCGGCAAGGGGCAGAATCAAGTCGATGTGGTTCTCAAAGCCGAAGCGACCGCGAAAGTCGCAACCAGCCGCTTGCGAATCGTCGGCAAATGGAAAATCGCCGAACAAGAACAGTCGGCGATCGTGCGAGTCCAGCGTCCCGCGAACGAACCAGAATCGACCGAGTTGTTGCTGCGAGTCGGCGTGCCGACGCCATTCAAGCTCAAGGGAATCTTCGAAACAAAATACGCTCCGCGCGGCAGCACGTTTACGCGGCGATTTCGAGTCGAACGGAATGGCTTTGAAGGTCCGCTGACGATCGAGATCGCTGACAGGCAAGCTCGGCATTTGCAAGGCGTGACCGGCCCGAAGCTGACGATCCCGGCGGGCGAATCGGAGTTCGAGTTCCCGTTCACGTTTCCACCGTACATGGAGATCGGTCGCACGAGCCGCACTTGCCTGGCCGTGCTTGGCGAGGTTGCCGATGCAGACGGGACCAAGCACATCGTCAGTCACACCTCGGCCGAGCAAAACGAACAGTGCATCGTGCTGATCGATCCGGGCCGTCTGAACGTCGATACGTCAATGCGGAGCATCCGGCGCGAACCAAATATCGAAGTTCGCATCCCGTTCCGAGTCGCCCGCGGCAACGGCCTGCGCGGCCCGGTGCGTGTTGAGTTGCTCGTTCCCAAATCGGTCACGGGAGTCGTCGTTGATCCCGTCGAAGTTCCAGAGGCTTCAACCTCCGGCGTGGTGACGCTGCGATTCTCCGCAGAGGCGACGGCTCAAGCCTCTCCCAAATCGCTCAAGCTGCGAGCGTCGATGCCGGACGAACGCGGCTTTCCAGTCTTCGACGAAGTCGAGATCCGGTTGGTCGAAGAGCCGTGAAAGTGAGTTCGTAGTTCGACTGTCTGACTTCTCGTAGGGTGGGACCAGCGGCGCTTCGCCGCGCAGGCCCACCCTCAGGGTTTCATGGTGGGCCTGCGCCCGAAGCGAGCTGGTCCCACCCTACTTTTCACGAACTCAGACAGTCGAAGTAATGAACCGCACCCGCTCACGTCGGCCGCAGAATCTCCGCCGCACACAATTCGTTGCCGCACAGATCGAGCAATCCTCGATCGGCGATGAGAATCGCAAACGTCGCATGGACGCGGCGGCAGGCGCGTGACAACTCTTGTTGCAGCGCAAGCAAGCGTGCGGAGTATTCCGCGATCGTCTTCTCGACGACTTGCAGGTTTGCCTCTTCGGTCGTTTCCAGATCAACCAGCTTGCGTCCACCGAGCGTCGTCGGCTTCGCCTCCCAAGCATTGAGCACTTGCAGAACCCACAGCACACTGGCGTCTCCGGCCAGTCGTCGCATCAGCAAATCGGGATCGTGCGGAAACAGAAAATCGCTGATGACGACTCGCACGGTTTGTCGCTTGAGCGGGATCGCGTGCGCGTCCAACGCCTCACGCATCGAGCGTGAGCCGTCAAAGGGCAGGGTGTTCAATACGTCGTGCGACTCAATCGGCAATGCTTCGAGCGGTGTGCGGTCAGTAATTGGGATCAGCGCCGGCCGGCCGCCGAGATTGCCTCCCAGCAGTGCGAATAATCCCGCGAGTTGCCGAGCGGCTCGTGCTTTCATCGAAGCGGATTCGCTCAGCGGTTCCGTCGGATCGACCGACGTCATCGAGCGGCTGGCGTCGAGCAGAATCTCCATTCGCGGGCTGATCTCTTCGCGATACAGCCGCACCATCAGCGCGTCGGATCGAGCATACGCGGCCCAGTCGAGATGCCGGATGTCGTCACCAAACTGGTATTCGCGGTACTCCTGAAATTCGAGCGAGCTGCCCGACCCGCGTCCCAACAATTCGCCGGAGCGTCCCGACACCGGCATGCGCGGCAATCCGAGCTGATAACGCGCGGCCGCTTGTTGCACTTCGGGATCGTATCGCATGACGCGAATTTCCTCGTTCGCGGGCGACGCGATCAGGCCGGCTGCTCGGCCAGAGTGGACTCAGAAGCCTCGGCCGACGATTTGGAGCGTGACGTCGCACTCACTGGTTGCCGGAGAACCTCTGCGAGACCGACGAACATCGGTCGCACATTCAGCAGCAAGCCCAGCGCGGCCGCAGCTCCCAAGGCGATCAGCTCGCCAGTGGCCAGGTCATTGTTGTAATTGCTGCGACTGACCAGCTCTAACATCGCGATTGGATTCAGCACGCGCAGCCGCTTGTACATCCACTCGTACTCGCGCGTGCCGAAGAGCAACGGCATGTAGGGGACGATTGTGCCGAACGCGAACATGATGAAGATGATGACTCGCACATGCATCGGTCGGACTTCGGCGGACACGCGCCGCAAGGCTCGGCCAAACGCGGAACCCAATCCGACGAAGGCCACCACGTACAGAATGAACGTGACCGTCCACCAACCCTCCCACTTTCCGGGAGAGAACGAATCCAGAAACAACAAATGCAAGATCACCGGGAGGAGGGTCAAGTGCAGCATCAAGTACACGAAGCCGCGATGCCCACCGGGCAAGAACGGGGTCGCCAGAAATCGCAGGAAGGTCGTCTTGGGGATCCCGCGCCGCACGCGACGCGATACGAAATCCGATTCAGTCGCCGCGAAGAAACCGCAGATTCCAGTGTGAATCAGGCACCAGGTCGCGAAGACGGCAGCGATTCCACCGGCACCAAAATACGATCGCCCCAGCATGTACTCCGCAAACGCGATCACCGACCAATACAGAACGAACTGCAATGTGCAGGCGACTCGAATGCCGGTGCTGCGATTGTCGGCGTCGAACGTCAAATGCGCCGTCGCAATCTGCGTGAACAAGAAGAAAAATGACAGGCCAGCGACCACGATCGCGCTCGTGGTCACCCAAAACCCGGTCTCATCGACGGGCAACGTTTCCATCAGCATCGCCGGGACCGCGCTGAAGATCATTGAGATCACAAACAGCAAGCCGAGAAAGATCGCTCCAGTCATCAGCCCTTGCAGGTGTTTGCTCTGCGGAATCGAAGCCAGCATCAACGTCAGCATCGTCAGGCTGAGCGTCACGAGAATCGAGATTCCCAACGAATACATGACCAGCGCGACATCGAATCCTTGCAGCATCGACGTGAATGCGATGAACGGCGCGATCGCCGAATAGAAGATGAAGACCTGAGCCATCGCGCTCCAGAGCTTGCCCCAGACCAATTGCCGAGGAGACAGCGAGGTGATGTTGAGTAGTTCGAGCGTCGTCTGATCACGTTCGTTCAACAACCCGCGATACGCCGAGTACGGCACGACGACAAAGATCGCCAGTGCCAGCACCACAAAGTACGACGTGAACAGGCCGCGGCCGGCCGACCCGAACTCCAGCGAGTCCCCCGCCGCCAGCGTACCGAACACCGAAATCAGCCAAGACGCAATCAGCATCAACAAGAACGTGACGATGAACTGCCGGCTCTTGAGCGCCTGCCGCGTCTCTTTGATGAGGATCGGATTCAGACGGTCGGACAAGTCTTCCAACCAGGCATTGGCTCGGACCAGAGTGCTCACGTTGCGGCCCCACGATGGCTTACGCCGTTGCTTTGTTTCTCAGGTTGCCCGCCAAGAACGCCGACGCGATTGCTTTCGGAACTTCTGACTCAGCGAGCACAACCTGCGCCCGATTTTCGGCCGTCAAAGCTTTCATCTGTTGTTCGGTCGCGACCGCTTTGGCTCGGCGTTCCTCGGCCTTCGCACGAGCGACACGCATGTCCGCTTCAGCTTGATCGGCTTGCAAGCGAGCACCCACGTTCTCACCGACATCGATGTCCGCGATGTCGATCGAGACGATCTCGAACGCCGTCTGCGCGTCCAGACCCTTTGCCAACACGGCGTGCGCGATCAACGTCGGATTCTCCAAGACATCGAGATGCGACTCCGATGAACCGATCGCCGAAACGATTCCCTCGCCGACGCGAGCGATGACCGTCTCTTCGGTCGCTCCGCCGATCAGTTGATTCAAGTTCGTTCGCACGGTGACGCGAGCACGCACCTTGAGCTGAATCCCGTTCTTCGCAACGCCATCGAGCGTCTGCCGACCCGTCCGTTTCGCATCGGGACAGTCGATGACTTTCGGATTGACGCTTGTCTGAACGGCTTCAAGCACATTGCGTCCGGCCAAGTCGATTGCCGCAGCGGTATCCCAATTCAAGGCGATCTTTGCGCGATGTGCCGCGATCAACGCTTGCACGACTCGCCGCACATTGCCGCCGCAAAGGAAGTGAGCTTCGAGTCCCGCGTTGCTCACATCGGTGAGGCCGGCCTGCACAGCCATGACCTTCGTGTCGACGATTACCTGCGGATTGACCTTCCGCAGCCTCATTGTCACCAACCGCAAGATGCCGATGTTCGCTCGAGTCACAAACGCTCGCAGCCAGAGATTGAAGAACATCAAAAACATGACCAGAAACGCCGCACCGATAATCAACGCGGCGATGATTCCGCCCATCATCAGCAAATTCATGATCTGAGCTTTGTCCATGACGTCTCCGAATACTAAAGGCGAACCAAAGAAGTGGGCGGCATTGTAGACCTGCTCACGCGGGTTGCAAACCGGCGGTCGTCGTTGGGAATTCGCCAAGCAACCGTTATCGTTTCGTCCCCGTTCGGCTGAGGCGTTCTCTTGAGAGGATGAGCACAGTCGGCGCGAGTCCTGATTCGTTTGTCTTGCTAGCAGGAGATCGCCTCATGAGTGCTGAAGCTCGCATTGCGGAATTGAAATTGGAACTCCCGAAAGCTCCGAAGCCGGCCGGTACTTATTCGCCGGTCGTGATTGTCGGCGACATTTGTTATGTCTCCGGGACCGGCCCGTTGAAGTCCGACGACACACTGATCTGCGGCCGAGTCGGTGACGATCTGACCGAAGAACAAGGGATCGTGGCCGCTCGGCAAGTCGGTCTAGCGATGCTCGCGACGCTGAAAAAACAGCTTGGCAACTTGGACCGAGTCGTCCGGGTCGTCAAAGTCCTGGGAATGGTCAACAGCACGTCCGATTTCAAAAATCACCCGAAGGTCATCAACGGATTCAGCGATCTGATGGTGGAGATTTGGGGCGATAGCGGCCGAGCGGCTCGCAGTGCTGTCGGCATGGGATCCCTTCCCAGCAACATCGCTGTCGAAATTGAGGCGATTTTTCAGGTGCAATGAGCACTTGCGGCGTTGAACGAAGCCGACGTTCTTGCCACAATCCCGCCTCGTTTTTCCGCCGAACCGTGAACTCTGATTCTGTTTGAGGCAATCGAAACCAAATGGGAATGAAACGCGATAACTTGGAATGGCAGCTCAACCGAGCCAGCACGGAGCTGTCTGCCTTTGAAAAAGAACTTGACCAAAACGGCGTCGCCGCAGACGACCGATCGTCGCATCCGAAGTGGCGAAATCTGAACGCTGTCTGCCGTCAGCTTCGCCGTCGGCTGCTTGCCGTCGCGCGTGTTGAAGCGACCAACGTCGAAGTTGCGCAACGCAAAGAAGCGAACTCCGCCGAACCTGCTACGGCCAGCTAACTCTGCGGATCAAGCTGACAGTTGAGCCTATACCCGCCAGCATCTGCGTTGCCCGCGATGGCAACCGCATCCTGCTGGCGGCTGTGTTTCGGAGAGGTGACAGAGCGGCCGATTGTGCAGCACTGGAAATGCTGTGTCTCAGAAATGGGACCGGGGGTTCGAATCCCCCCCTCTCCGCTTGATTGCCAAACGCTCGCCGTAAGCAGCTATTTTATCGGCTGTTGCGGTGAGCGTTTTGTGTTTGTCCCAGTGACTGGGACAAGCACTGGGACATTCCCAAGCGTTTAGCAATGGTTGATGCCCGCCGTCGAACGGCCGCTGGTCTCACTCGTTTCCATGTTCGTCGCGCAGATTTCCTCCTGGTTGCCCGAGGCCGTCGCCGACGCCGGTTCACGATCCATTTCGGGCCGACCGTCGGCCCTCTCCAGAAACCGAATCTGGTTCATTTTGCGTTGGGCATCCTCGCTGCGAAGATGTCGATAGTGCTCAACCATCCGTGAATCGGCATGGCCCAGCCATTCCTTGATTTCACCTTCGGAAGCACCGCCCAGGAAGCATTGGCTACAAAAGAACTGACGGAAGCTATGCAACCGACCATGCTCGAAGCCAATCTCTCCGGCTGGCGTGGTGAACTTTGGCTTGAGCGGCTCGATCACATGCTGGATGAATTGCTCCAGCACATTGCGCGAACGAATGCGACCGCCGCGGGCCGCATGGAAAACAAAACCGTCGGCAGGTCGCGACAAGCTGGTGAGCAGTTCGCGCAGTTCCGCGTGAATTGGAATCGTTCGCGACCGCTTCCCCTTGGTCGTCCGAGCGGTGCCAGCTTGACGCTTGCGATGGCTCGATCGTTCATCCGCGATGCGGAGGATACCGCCATCAAGATGAACGTCGCTCCAACGGAGTCCGGCCGACTCACTGATCCGCACGCCGGTGTGCCCCAAGCCGGTGATCACGTCGGCCAACCAGCCGAGCGTCTTGCTCGCGCGGCAATGCTCGACCATCGCGGTGACCTCGGCCGAATTGTAGCAGTGGGTATCGGTCCCTCGGGGCTTCTTCAGGGCAAGGACGAGCTTGGCCGCCGCCGGCAATCGCTTTTGCTCGATCAGCCAACCATTCACCGACTTGAGCAATGTCAGTTCCAAATAGACGGTACGGTCGGCGCTCGACTGGGCCAGCCACTTGCCGTATCGACGCAAGTTCTGCTCGTCGAAGTCCTGCCATGTCTCAATGCCGTGTTTGCGGCAGAATTTAAGATGCTTATCGCGGACAGGGGAATATCGTTTGATGGTGGCCGCTGACGCCCCACCCATGACCGAGTTTCCGGCGCAATGCTCAAAGAAAAGTCGCCACCCTTCGGCGATGGTCGTCGTCGATGAGGAAGCTGCGGTCGGTGCAGCTTCCGCCAAGCCGAGTTCGACGGCCTTGGCTTCGTCGAGTTGATGCAGTGTTTCTAACGCTTGTTCGCGATCACGGGTGCCAAGCGAGTGCTTGCCGAGATGGTGTTTACCGCCGCGACCGTCGGCATAATAAACGCCATCGCGATGAAAGAGTCGCCACGCGAAATAGCGACAGGAGACTGATTTGTTTTGGTTTTTGGGCATCGAAATCTTTCCTGAAACTTACGATGGTTGTTGGGTGGGCTGGTTATTTGGAGCGGTGCCGAGTGCCTAGTGGTCCGCCAATCTGGTTTTGATAGGTAGCCACACTCGCCAGAGTGTGGGCTTCCCAAGTTCGGGCGAACGTGGCTACCTGTCATTTCAAAGTTGTCGGACCACTCGCCACTTTGGCGTTGGCCCTGAGAGGCGCTGGCTGCCGGCAATTCGCGCGTCCGAGGGAACGCTCGGCGCAGACACCGCCGAAGCCGCGAGCTCGATCGCATTGAGAGGGAACAGCAACTTGCCCCCTTTCCCGCTAGGCTGATAGAAGGGGAGCTTGCCCGCCTTGATCAGCCGATGAATGGTGGCCGGAGAGAGTCGCGTCGCGCCGCAGAACTCCTTAAGAGTCAATAATTGCGGCACACCTAGAGGAATCTCCGTGGACATGAACGTAAGCAGTTCAAAAACTGAGTTCGAGTTCGGCTCTCCCGAAGGCTTGTCCTTGATATCTACCGCGAGCGATGAGCATTGCTTCTCGCTGATAGATATGGACACTGATTCCATTGCGGAGAAAACGAACTCCAAAACATTGGCACGACGCCCGTGCTCGATGTCTTGAAATCTCGCGATTCCGCCGGAGTCAACGAGGGAAGAGAAAAAGATTTTGTTTCCCCAGACTCAGCAGCACAGGAAAAAGGACTCCGTCAGCGGTGTTGGGCGAGCAATCTTATTACAGGACTCCGAACGGAATGAAATCGAAATCCACTTCGCCCACGAAGAGATGAATCTCTGGGGTCAAAGTCCGAGACAGTCTCGTCCGTAGGTTTCCAAATCGTCCGGAAGCAAAGCACGAAACGATCGTTGCGTTGCCGTTGCGCCTCATTGCCCTGATTCAGCAGCATGCGCCTGGATTTTGGTGCGATGAGGACGTCGAATTCGAAACGACATTGCGCCGACAACTTGGATCGGGGATATGGAGAAAGCGGCCCTTCTTGATGGAGTTTGTTGGACATGCGGATGAGATCACCGCTGAGCAGCAACAACCGAGTTCTGGGCGACGATCGAAAGACGCCGCGGCGAACACGAGGGCCAAAGGCTTAATTCCTCGTACCGCGCGAACTGAATTTCAACGGAAACTCGCACATTCTTTCTCCCTCAAAATGCGAGAGCACACAAAAGGGTATCTTGGCTGGCTTGTCACCGAGCCCACGTTTCGTCGCGAGCTGAATGATCACCTCCAGCGACATGAGTCCTGGATCCAACAGGAAGGCCGGTTTCCGGAGATTCCACAGTGGTTTTGCGGAGTACAAATGGGCAGAGGCTTTTCATCGAACGAACGTAACAAATTTGAAGAGACCGAGGGTGGCTTCTTTCTGGACCGATGGGGATTGGAGACTCTACTGACGCCGGAACTGCCATACCCTCAACAACCGCAGCTCGACAGAATGAGTCTTTATGACCTCACTGCGATGCCGGGCGGGTTAGTCCTTTTTTTGCCTTGGTACTTGTTTCACGACCAGACTATTTCGCTAACCGAAGTCGTCAAGATTCGCGCTGCCGGTCGAGACTTGGCTCATCTCAAAGACTGGCTGCAACGAACAACTGATCGCTGGGGATTCCAACGTTACGCAACGATGTTCGATCTTTACGTGCTTTGGATCTTGGGACTTCAAGCTCGATATGGAAATCGCCTCCACGGCTTTGTCAAACGGCTCGACGATGCCTTCGCCGTCTATCTCGATCCTTCCAGGCGAGATCCACTGGAAATCGAAAAAAGTGCAGAGGTCGTCCGTAAGATCCGACATCGAATGTTGAGGCGCCTTCGAAGCTGCGAACATTGACATCACCATTGCCACAGCTAACAGGTCCACTCACGGTATATTGACGCAAAAAGTCGTGATTTTTAGCTCAGGACCGAAGCTGCGAGGCCACTCGCAATCCCGTGCGTTTCAAAATCATCACAAAACGCCGGGCAAATCGCAGATTATGAAATCCAGGGATTCCGACCGTTCTCTTCCGAGGATGGGTGTTAAACCTTGATTGCGTTTCTCATGGGTTTAGGGATTGGAACATTGGGCGTATCAAACAGCGAACTGCAGATAACGCTCATGGAGAATCCGAATTGCATCAATGTTCTGATCGTTCAGTTCGAGAGTACGAGTCGGGTTTTGAAACCGCTCTTCGGGAATATTTTGGCGCGAGGCGGATTCTGGCATCGACAATGCGAATACCACTTCCGGGC
Source organism: Planctomycetia bacterium (assembly GCA_043777235.1). Taxonomy (GTDB): domain Bacteria; phylum Planctomycetota; class Planctomycetia; order Planctomycetales; family Planctomycetaceae; genus SXKJ01. The sequence goes on along the minus strand of JAYVQJ010000936.1, from coordinate 4,963 downwards.
CGCAATGCAAACACGGGATTAAGATCCATCTCGGAGATTTCCGGAACGATGGTCATCAGCGTGGAAACTTGCAGCAGTGCTTCACGGAGTGCGGCGAGATCGGCTCCGGGCCGCCCACGATACCCCGTAAGAACTGGAAATGTCCGGAGCGAGCCAAGCATCTCGTCGGCGTCGCGATCGGTAAGCGGATGCAGACGACAAGACACGTCATTCAACAATTCGACGAGCACTCCGCCCAAACCAAACGTACTCAGATGCCCGAATTGCGGATCATGAGAGACGCCGATCAGCGTCTCGTGACCTTCAGCGATAAACTCCTGGATCAACGCACCGCTAGCGTCGGTCGTCACACGCATGACTTGTTGAAATGTCTCGCGCACGGCGGCTTCGCCGCGCACATTCACCACCACACCACCCACCTCGGTCTTGTGCAGTACCGAGGACGAGACGACTTTCACGACTACCGGCGCTTGCCATTCGCGAACGACCGCAGCGGCTTCATCGACCGAGCGAACTACTCTTCCACGAGCCATTGGTAATCCGGCTGCGATAAGCAATCGCTGAATCTCATCCGGTTGCATCCAGCCGCCCATTGCACCCAACCGATCTAGAGCATTCTCGACGATATGCCGGCAATCCTCTGTCGCGAAATCGTTGAAATCGGGAATCTTTTCCTGCGGCCGCTCGCGACGTTCGGCGTATTCGACGCTGTGCGCCAAGGCCACAGCGGCGGCCTCAGCGTAGAGAAATCCCGGCACACACCACGATTCATCACGCAACTCGGCCGGCATTCCTTCCGCTTGCATGAAGACCGCCAGGGATGTGTGCTCGCGCCCGCGCGTCGCGGCGACGTCATGCACTGCGCGAGCCACCGCCGGAGACGTGCCAGGTTCGCGAGGGACATAGATCGTGATCACCGCATCAACCTCGCCGCTGTCCATCACGAGTTCCAGACAGCGGCGGAATTCGTCCGCATCGATGCTGGCGATTAGGTCGATTGGATTCTTCACGGACGTTTCCGGACGCAGAAACTTCCGCAGCTCGGTTTGCAGGTTGCGAGAGAACTCCGGCAGTGAGAGCCCCCGAGCCGCGAGTGCATCGGCACACAAAATCCCAGGACCGCCCGCATTGGTCACCACCGCCACACGCCGCCCGCGTGGCAGAGGCTGACTGGCCAGCAGGGATGTAACGTCGAATAACTCGGGCAACGTGTTGACTCGCAAGACTCTGGCCTGCTTGAACAGCGCATCGGCCGCGCGATCGGGACTAGCCAACGCAGCCGTGTGACTGCTGGCCGCTCGCGCGCCGAATGGAGTTCGTGCCGCCTTGAGCACGACGATCGGCTTACGCTGCGAAACTTCCGTCGCCAACCGGCGGAACTCGCGCGGATCGGCAAACGATTCCAGATACAGAACGATGACGTCGGTCGCGGGATCGTCTCGCCAGAATTGCAGAAGATCGTTTTCCGTCACGTCGGCCTTGTTACCGATCGACGCGAACATCGACGCGCCGAACTTCCATTGCCTCAAGTATTCGGGGATGACGACGCCCAACGCACCGCTCTGCGAGCCAATGGCGATGTTGCCCCGCGGAGCTGTCCCGCCGGCGAACGTCCCCTGCAATTGCACGGTCGGGTCGGTATTGAACACGCCGAAGCAGTTCGGTCCGACCATACGAATGCCGGCGGCTCGCACCTGTTCCAGCAACTCGCGCTGTCGTTGTTGACCGGACTCATCCGTTTCCGAGAACCCCGCCGTGATCACGACCAAACCGCGCACACCTTTCTTCGCACATTGTTTGATCGTGGGCAACACGCTCGCTGCCGGGACCGCCACGAATGCCAAATCCACCGCCTGAGGCACATCGAGAATGCTCGCGAATGTACGCACGCCGACGATCTCGCTGGCGAAAGGAGCCTTGCGCATCGCCTCCGATTTGAAAGCTCGGCCAGACAGTGACCGACAAGCAATCCAAGTGAAGGCGAGCTTGCTCACGATTCCCAACCGCAGCGGCAACAAGACGACCGACGTCGGCTTGCTCACCGTCGTCATCAATCGCGACCTCGCCTTGGTCGCGATCCCCGGCGAGCCGTTTATCCAGCATCAGCTCGATCTGACCGCCCAATCGCCGATCCCCAACACGTTCATCCTGGGCCTGGCCTATCACGGCCAAGGAACGCCGTTCGTGGTCTACATCCCAACGGTGCAAGCCGTGAAAGAAGGTGGCTACGGCGCGACCGAATGCAGTTTCCTCGCGGCCGACGCCGGAGAGAAAATCGTTCGCGAAGCCGTGGCGAGCCTTCACATGCTGCTGCCGAAAGGAAAACAGAACTAATGACCAAGACCCCCTTCCTCGTCGTCGCGGTCTTCTCGGTACTCCTGACATCGCTCGCTGCCGCGGAGAACTTTCTCGTGCAAGACGGGCAGCCGCGCGCGGAGATCGTGATTGCGGAGACGCCTCAGAGGTCCGTGCGGTTGGCGGCTCAGGAGCTTCAGAACTCTGTCGAGAAAATCTCCGGGGCGAAGTTGCCGATCGTGATGTCGCCGAGTGCCGATGTGCCGGTGCAAATCTATGTCGGTCGCAGTGCGCAGACTGATCGGCTGAAAGTCACGGCGGAAGGACTGAAGGACGGAGCATTCCGCATCGTCTCCGGAGATCGCTGGCTGGTGCTGATCGGCGAGGACTCGGAGTTCACTCCGATCGAACCGTGGGCCAAGAACAACACCGAGATCGTGAACGGCAAGGCACAGCGCGAGTGGAATCAAATCACGGGCGCGGAATGGGGTCTCCCGAATCTGCTGATTTACAAAGACCGAGTGACGCTGCCCGGCGATATCGGTTTGCCGGAGGCTCAACGCGCGGCCGCGAAGGGCAAGCGGTTGGAGATCTGGGGTCATGATGAACGGGGTTCGTTCAACGCCGTGTGTGGCTTTCTGACGAGCCTCGGAATGCGATGGTATTTGCCTGGCGAGTTGGGCGAAGTCGTGCCCTCGCTGAAGACGATTCCGTTGCCGCAGGTCGATCGTACCGAGCGGCCTGACTTTCCGATTCGCCGCTTCGGCCTGCGGTTCGCGACGCATGACTTCGACACGTTGATCTGGGCCATGCGATTGGGAATGCGCGATCCGTATGGCATTCAGACGGCGCATGGCCTCGACGACATGACGAACCGCGAGGATGTCTTCGCCGCGCATCCCGACTGGTTCGCTCAGTACGGCGGCAAGCGGAGCTTTCAGCCGCAAGGCAACAATCAGCTCTGCTACTCGAACGACGAACTCTTCCGCGAAACCGTCCGCTACGTCCGAGCACAGTTCGATCACTTCAAGCTGGATGCCGTCTCGGTCATGCCGCCCGACGGCTATTCGTCGATCTGCCAATGCACGCTCTGCCAAGGGAAGGACTCGCCAGAGCGAGACCAGCGCGGGCTGCTGTCGGACTATGTGTGGGACTTCGTGAATCGGGTCGCCAAGGAAGTCGGCAAGACGCATCCCAACAAAAAAATTCTCAACTGTGCTTACGGCGTCTACACGCTGCCGCCGCTGAAGATCGAGAAGCTCGAACCCAACGTCATGGTCTCGATTGTGGGCGGACGGCAACCGCTGCGAGACAAGCCGAAGGATCAGGCTGAAGCCCGCAAGCTCCGCGACGACTGGGTCGCGAAGACCAGTAATCCGATCATCGTCTTCGAGAATTATCCCTTCACCGATCGCGGCTGGTATTTGCCGTTCTTCGTGCCGCACACACTGGGCGCGAGCATCAACGCGACCAAAGGAATCTCGCTGGGCGAGGACATCTCGCTGACGGTCCGGCACGACTTTGGAAAGCTCGGCATCGGCTTCAATCACTTTCTCGTCTACTTCACGCAGCGGAGTTATTGGGGCGGCCAAGAGCAAGATATCGACGCGCTGTTTCGCGAATACTGCCGGCTGTTCTACGGCCCGGCGGAAAAGGAAATGCTCGCCTTCTTCGGCGATTGCGAAGCCAATTGGCAGGAGATGGAGAAGGACAAGTTGAAGTCCGACACCGCACTGGCTCTGTTCGCCGCCGCGCAAGCCAAGACCGATGCGCAGTCGGTCTACGGCCAACGGATCGCGTTGATCGACGAGTTCCTCAAGGGGCTGCGCAGCAAGAGCACGCAGCTCGGCAAGAAGCGCGGCCCCGTGCCCGTGCTGCGGCTCGTCGGTGAAGCGACCAGCAAGATCGTGATTGACGGCCAGCTCGATGAAGAGGCGTGGGAGAAGTGCCAACCCGCCTCGACCGTGCGCTTGCGAGAACTGCAAACCGGTCGTCAACCGACCTTCGGCACGACGGTCAAATCGGCTTGGCTGGGCAACAACGTGTACTTCGCCATCCGCTGCGATGAGCACCGCGGCGAGAAGCTCAACATCGGCACGACGAAGAAGGATGACTCGGCGCTGTGGTTCGGCGACGTCGTGGAACTGCTGCTCGAAACCGATGCGAAGTCGTATTACCAGATCGCCATCAGTCCTTCGGGAGCGATCGCGGACCTGGATCGTTCAGCGCCGCGGGATGCGTGGTTCCGCTGGGATTCGCAGGCCGAAGTGGCCACGCACATCGCCGACGATCATTGGGATATCGAGATTCGCATTCCGGTCACTCAGGACGAGAACGATCCGCTGAATCAAATCATCGGCCGCAAGCCGAACCGCAGCCTGCCGTGGAGCATCAACGTCTGTCGCCAACGCATCCGCGAGAACGGCGAAGAGTATTCCGCGTTCTCACCGACCGGTGCCGACAACTTTCATGACCTGATGAAGTTCGCGCACTTCTACGACGGCAACTCGTATCAGTTTGAAGCCGCCGAACCGGATGCCGACTATCTCGAAGCCTCGCGCGCGGCCACCGCGCTGGGCCTGCAAGGCAAGCGAGCCGAAGCGCTCGCGGCCTTCACCGCCGCTGCTGGCAAAGTGACCGACCTCCAAAAGTCCGATGCGCTGGAGCA
>JAYVQJ010000935.1:0-4675 GCA_043777235.1 Planctomycetia bacterium | reverse complement strand
TGGGACAAGCTCGCTTCGAGCGCCGGCCCACCAGAATGCTCGCTGAAAATATTTGGTGGGCCGGCGCGGCGAAGCGCCGCTTGTCCCACCCTACGGTAAGGCAGATCGTCGAATTCGGATCACGTCACACGAACAACCAACGCAGAAACACCAGCAAACCCAAGCCTGCACCGATCAGGAACCACCACGGCTTTGAAGTCGGCGGGCGGTCTTCTTGCGACAGATAATTCTCGCAAGACGGACAGCGCGGCGAGTCTTCGTGGACTTCGTTGCCGCAGTACGGACAAGTGATCGTTGGCTCGTCGTCGTCCGAGTCCTGATCGAAAGCGTCGTCGCCGCTGGAGTCGTCGCTCCAGTCGTCTTCCCAGTCTTCGTCATCCATCGTTTGCCGAGCCATTGATCGCATCCTGACGGAACTGTGAGAAAGCGTGGGCTTGGAAACCGAACGCTCGCAGATACGCTACCGGATGACATCCGTCTGGACTACGGGCCGAGGATCAGTGCATGCCGCGAGTAGACACCGTCGAAACGTTTTTAGCGCTGCTGAACCGCAGCCAAATGCTTTCGCGCGAGCAGGTTCTCGAATTGTGCGGAGCCTCTCACGCGCACAGCACTCCGCGCGAGCTGGCCGATTGGCTCGTCAAGAAAAAGTGGCTGACACGCTGGCAGGCGACGCAGTTGCTGGACGGTCACGAGCAACTCCATGTCGGCAAGTACCGGCTGCTCGACTTGATCGGTCGCGGCGGCATGGGGTTGGTCTTCCTGGCGGAGCAGACTTCTCCGCAGCGAATCGTCGCTCTGAAAGTGATGACGCAGCTCGGCAGTCCGAAGGGGATGAAACGATACTTGCAAGAGGTGCGAGCGGCCTCGGCGTTGACTCACCCGCACATCGTTCGCACGTTGGAATCGGGGGTCGCGGATGGCTGCCACTTTCTAGTGATGGAATTCTTGGACGGGCTCGACCTGTGGGAGACGATGAAAACGCAGGCTCCGCTGTCGGTCAGTTGGTCGTGCGAAGTCATCCGGCAAGTGTCGCTTGGACTACAGCATGCTCACGAGCAAGGGATGGTCCACCGCGACATCAAGCCGTCGAACATTTTCGTCTCGCCGAATCCCGACTTCGCGACGCCACACGCTCGCATTCTGGATTTCGGACTGGCTCACATCGCCACCGAATCGCTCGCACTGAATCCGGTGACGCAAACCGGAGCGGTGCTCGGCACGCCCGATTACATCTCGCCCGAACAAGCGATGAGCGCGAAGCATGCCGACATCCGCTCGGACATCTTTGGGCTGGGCTGCACGCTGTTTCAAATGCTGACCGGCGAAGTCCCGTTCCCGGGCGACAACGTGATGGAAAAGCTGATGGGCCGACTCACGTCGATCCCGCCGTCTGTCAGCGCGCTGCGAGCCGAGGCTCATTCCGATCTCGATGAGCTTGTCGCGAGCATGCTCCGCAGCAACGCCAATGACCGACCGCAAACGCCCATCGAAGTGGCCAACGAACTGGAACGACTCGCCCTGAAGATTCGCCGCCACGAATCGCGGATCGCGAACATCACACCTGCACGAGCCACGCCTCACTCGCAATCACGCTCGCGGTTGCGGCGGCTTTAGTACTTTCGTCACGGCATAATTTCCGAGTTAGACATCAGCCGGAACGCGCTAGCGTCCGGTCCAACCGGGGCTAGCGCCCTGCGGCTAATTTGGCTGACTCGAACTCTTAGCTGTGACAGAGCACTTGGCGAAAATCCCCGGCCTGCCTTCTGCTTTATCACTGCATCATGCCGTACTTCTTCATCTTGTTGTACAGCGTCACGCGGCTGATCCCGAGTTCCTTGGCAGTGTTCGTGCGGCTGAAATTGTTCTTCAGCAGGGACTGCTCGATGATCTCGCGCTCGGTCAGCGAGATTTGACGATTGAGCGTCGCGGAGTTGTTGGACGATGACTGGCCGAGTTGGACCGACGGATCATTCGTCGGACCGGCGTTGCCGATCAGGATGTCGTACGGAAGTTGATCGGCGGTCAGCACACCGTTGCGGCAATAGATGACCGCTCGTTGGATGACGTTCTCCAGTTCGCGAACGTTGCCGGGCCACGGGTACGAGTACAACGCGGCGAACAGATTGTCTTCGATGCGGTCGATCTTGATGTTGTGCTTGGCGGACGATTGCGCCACGAACTTCCGAGCCAGCGGCCCAATGTCCGGTTTGCGTTCGCGCAGCGGAGCCACCTCAAACTTCAGCATGTTGAGCCGGTAGTACAGGTCCGGCCGGAAGCGGCCTTTTTCGACCAGCGGCTTCAAATCGAGATTGCTGGCGACGACCAGCCGCGCTTGCGATTTGTACGTCTTGTTTGATCCAACCGGCTCGAACTCGCCGGTCTCGATCGCGCGGAGAATTTTGACTTGCTGCTCCGGGCCGAGCACATCAATTTCGTCGAGCAGAATTGTCCCGCGTCCCGCCGCCAGAAATTTTCCTTCTTTGTCGGCATGAGCACTCGTGAAGGCTCCCTTCACATGTCCGAAGAGTTCGCTTTCGATCAGCTCGCTGGGCAGTGCTCCGCAGGCGACGTGCATGAAGGCTTCGGTCCGTCGCGGCGAGACTTCGTGAATCAGATTCGCAAGGAAGGTCTTGCCGGAGCCGGTCTCGCCGATCAGTAACACGGTGACGTCGTGCTGTGCGGCGACTTCCAGTTCGAGCAGCATGCGTCGCAGTTGCGGCGTGTTCGTTTCAAAGTTGCGGCTGATGCCATGCAGAACGGCGTCCGGTTCTTTGATATCGCTCGGTTGAGCGACTGAGGTGTTCGCTGTCTCTGGCTTCGCGGGAAACGTCTCGTTGATCCATGCGACGACTTGCTCGACGCTGATGTTGCCTCGCAAGTGTGTCATGCCACCGGAGGCCACCAGTCGTTCCAGCGGTTCTGGGCAGTTCGCAGCACTCAGCACCAAGACCTGCAACTCGGACAGTCGCTGCCGCAGTTGGCCGATGACGTACTCTTGAGCGTGTCCGCCGTCGTTGGCGATTTGAAAGTCGCCGATCAACGCCTGAGCCGCGTGCTTCAAGCACAACTCGCCCGCCTTCTGCACGGTGTCGCTAAGCATCACGTTGAAACGTTCGCTCAGCGCCAGTGAGAGATCCGACGAAAAGATCGGACTGCGACTGCAAACAACGATGATCGGCTGGCTCATGGAGAATCTCCGTGGTGCAGATGTTTCACCTGCGCGATTCGCCGTCATGAAGTGACGAGCAGCTTGATCAACTGCGTCACCAGATCGGCGTGTCCGTTCTTTGAACAAAGCCGATGCCAATCACGTCAACTTTCTGAAACGGATGTCAAAGAGATTGAAAACGCCGAGAAATGCCGAGCCAATTGCGTCGTCACAAAAACCGCGATGCGTTGATGTGGCGAATCGGCAACGCCGTGTTGCTGCGAATCGGCAACGCATGATGCGATGTGGCATCAATCGAATTCTGTAGCTCGACCCCTCGTGGGTCGGATGGTTGCGATTCAGCGAAATGACTTTCGATAAATCGGTTCTCCGCCATCCGTGTTGGAATGCGTTGATGAGCCGGAACGCGATAGCGACGGGTTCGTGAAATCATCGAGAACCGGACGCTCGCGCGTTCCGGCTGATTGAGTCGATCAACACAAATGGCGGAGAGCCGACGAATCGAATCCTCCGACCCACGAGGGGTCGGGCTACAGATTGCCAAGCACGACGGTCTGGCCGGTCTTGCGATCTGCCTGGACTTGACTGGCTGCTTCCAAGCTGCGGCGGTACGGTTTTCAGACCGACGCCAAGGACCAATGACCAATGACAACCTCACCCACCTTTGCCGTGATTCTTCCCGCTGCCGGAAAAAGCAGTCGCTTTACCGGAGCCAAGAGCGACGGCTTGGCGGCGCTCGGCCTGGCGGCTCCGCGCAAGAAAGCGTTTCAAGAATTGAAGGGGCGGCCCGTGTGGCTGCGGGCGCTTGAACCGTTCGTCAATCGAGACGATGTCGTGCAGCGGATCGTCGCGTTATCGCCGGAGGATCTCGATTGGTTCAAGAACAAGTATCGAGCGAACCTCGCATTTCTCGACCTCGAACTGATCGAAGGTGGAGCTGAGCGGGCCGACACGGTCGAGCGAGCGTTGTCACGAGTGCGCGCCGATGTCGATTTCGTCGCAGTGCATGATGCCGCTCGGCCGCTGGTGGCGCACGAGTGGATCGACGCGATCTTCCGCGCGGCCGAGCAGCACGGTGCGGCGATCCCGGCAGCGCCGATCAGCAGCACTTTGAAATTGGTGGCACCGGATGGTCGCATTGTGAAGACCGTGCCGCGCGACGGGCTGTGGGCGGCTCAGACACCGCAGGTCTTTCGACGACAGTTGTTGCTCGATGCGTTCGCACAGCGCGGCGACTTTCAGCCGACGGACGAAGCTCAATTAGTCGAACGGCTCGGCCAGCCAGTGCATGTCGTCGAGTGCTCGCCGATGAACTTGAAGATCACGTCGCAGGAAGATTTTCGATTGGCGCAAGCGCTGGTCGATCACATCCCGCAGCCGGGGATCGCGAAGATGCTGCATCCGTTTGAGGATGAAGAAGTCAGAAGGCGGTAGGCAGAAGTTCGACTGTCTGACTTACGACGATGTCGGGTGGGACAAGCTCGCTTCGAGCGCCGGCCCACC
>JAYVQJ010000934.1:0-4690 GCA_043777235.1 Planctomycetia bacterium | reverse complement strand
CGTTCTGCTCGAACGCATTGTGATGGCAAGCTAATCGTTCAGCTTCGATTGACGATCTCGCCATTCGTAGTCCGGCCCCTTGAGTGCTTTCAAATGGTCCTCAAGGAAGCTAAGCATTGCTTCTTCGATCTTGAGGTTTTGGCCAAGCAGGTCCGTGCCGCGGAGCTTGACCCCTTTGAGATCGGCGTAAAAGAAACGGTCGTCGTTCTTCTTCTCGGCGGCTTTGTCGGAGTCTTTCTCCTTGGCTCCCTTTTTCGTCTCGGTTTTTTTCTTCGGAGCCTCCGTCTTCGCGGGGTCACCACCAAGTTGTTGAAACAGTTTCTTGGCTTGGTCCTTGTCTTGTGAATCACTCCCTCCAACGACAACGAACGCAGCCATCGGTCTTCCCTTCAAGTGGGGAGCGACCTGATGAGCGGGGACTCCGGGCAATGACGTTTCGGGGGACAGAAAGAGAATCGCCTGCACGTCCTGTCCGCGCGGCGTCTTCAAGTTCAGAGTCGCTGCGTCATCCCAGGGAGCCTTTTGCCAATCAGCCGCCGCGAAGGTAATGGCGATCGCCGCACTCATCGTCGGCGCGACGATCGCCGTCTTGCGCATATTGAGGTGCCCCTTTTGATGTTCCTCAAAGATCAGCTTCTTGACTCCCTCCATGTCGCGGACCATCAGCGGGTAGTCAGCCGGTTTCAGTTCGCTGCCAGGGGAAGACTTCTTGGCTTTAGGATCATCGTCCTCCGCACCCGGCTTGCTCAGCCCATGCTTTCGCATATCGAGAGCAATGACCGCAAAACCGCTGTCGTTCAGTTTCTGCGCAAATCCATTCGGGGCCGTCCAGATCAGTCGGCTTTCCCCCTTCATGTGCAGCAGAATGACAACCGGAGATTCTTTCCCCGCAGCGGATCGGTAGTACGTCAACTTCAGCGGCCAACCATCTGCGGGCGATAAAACTGTTCGTAGCTCCGGCCCGCCCTTCTCCTTGTTCTTGTCCTGCGCAGGCAAAGACGTGCCAAGCATCATTACGAAGATGGCCAGCCATCCCCACCCGCGGATCGTCACGAGCGAACAACAGAGGTCCGATTTCTCACACACGAACGGAAGACCACACATGTTGTCGAGACCTTTCACAGTTGCGGTATTGAAGCCATTTCAGAAACAGCCAAGAGGCTTCCGAACAACCACGGTCAGTTTAGAAGTGATCCCGAACCCTTTCAATTCGCTTCTGAAACCGCGATGTTTTCGTGGTTGAAAAGTGAGGACACTCGCAGGGATAGTCGCCCCTCAGACACATTTCGGCGAGCCCATGTTGTGATTTTGATTTCCTGGAAAGGTTGCTGCCGATGTCTCTGAAAGTAGTCGTGACCTCGTTGCTCGGCGATTCCGGGCCGCATTTTGAGCTCTTGGGGAATGCCGGCTTTGAAACGACGGTCGTGGACCGCAAGCTCAACCTGAATGTCGAGGACAACATGATCCTCGCGTTGCGAGACGCCGGGGCCTGCATCGCCGGCTCCGAGCCCATCACCGCGCGAGTCATCACTTCGTGCCCGAAGTTGCGAGTCATTGCCCGTACCGGAGTTGGCTTTGACGCGGTCAACATCCCCGCTTGCGATCAGGCACGGATCGTTGTGGCAACGACTCCCGGAGTGAATCATCATGCCGTCGCGGAACACACGATCGCAATGCTGATGTCGCTGGCTCGTAACCTTCCCCAACACGACCGCGAAGTTCGCCAAGGCATCTGGGAGAAGATTCCCACGCCGCGCGTCATGGGCCGCACGCTCGGTTTGGTGGGACTCGGCCGCATCGGCCGGACCGTTGCGACGCGCGCTCGCGGCTTGGGACTCAACGTACTTGCATTCGATCCGTTCCCAAATCGCGAATTCGCCGATCAATGGCAAGTGGCGTTCACATCGCTCGACGATCTTTTGTCTCGCTCGGATTTCGTCTCGTTGCACATGCCGATGGATCAAGCCTCGCGGCATCTCATCAATGCTGATTCACTCCGACGAATGAAACGCGGCTCGATTCTCATCAACACCGCCCGCGGTGCGTTGGTCGACGAAGCCGCTCTGTACGACGCCCTCAAATCCGGCCACCTGAGAGCCGCCGGACTCGATGTCTTCGAAAAAGAACCGCTGCCGCTCGACAATCCACTGCTCAAGCTCAACAACGTGCTGACCTGTGGTCACCTCGGAGGACTCGACGAGGAATCTCAGCAGGGCACATTGAGCATGGCCGCGCAGGTCATCATCGACCTCCACCAAGGCCGTTGGCCAACCGAGTGCGTTCGCAACCTGCCCGGCGTGAAAGATTGGCGCTGGTAAAGTGGCAGATGCGTCTCGCGTCCGACCGGTTCAAAACGCAGCAGCGTTAATGCACCAGCACAAACTCGCTGGAATTCAGATACGCCCACAGAGCGTCTTGCCAGCCGGCTGGGTTCGTGCGCGATGCGGACGTCCCCTCATGCACCAATCGCTTCAGAGCTTGCAGCTCTTTCGGCGTTGGATACCGAGTCAGCGTCGCAAGGCACAGCCGACGAATTCTTTCGACTTCCGGGTCGCGGCTGCTGATTAGTTTTTCGAGCAACGTACCCCGTTCCGTACTGAGAGCCTGCTGCGTCAACTCGCTATTCATCATCAACAGGGCCTGAGTGATGCTACTTTCAAAGTTGATCGACTCATCGTTCTCGTCGGTTTGAAAAGCGTGGACGAATTGTTGCAGCCACTCATGCCGACGGCGATCGTGATCGCCGGTCGCCAACGGAGTCTTATCGGCTCCGGTGGCTAGCAACAGCGAATCGTACAACTGCTCGGCGGTCATCCCTTTGACGTAGACGCGACTGAACAGCGGTTGCGCGCCAGTCTCTGGATTGTCTTGCTCGTTCGATTTTCCAAAACGACTCGTCCGCTGATACGCATCGCTCAGGCAAATCCAGCGGATCAATTGTTTGCAGTCGTAGCCGCTCGCCACGAATTCACGAGCGAGATGATCCAACAGTTCCGGATGGCTCGGCGGATTATGCGGCCCCATGTCATCGACCGGCCGAGTGAACCCGCAGCCGAAGAAGTGATCCCACATCCGATTCACGAATGCTTCCGCGACCTGCGGTTTGTCACCCGCCGTCATCAACTTCGCCAGTTCATTGCGGCGATTCGTATCCGCATCGTCGCTGATGGAAGTCCCATCAAACTTCGGAAAGGTCGCCTGAACGAGACCATTACGCTTCTCGAACGTTGTCGGACCACCAACGTGCTTGGTTTCCAACGCGGAGGCTTGCGACTTCATCTTCCCCGAAGCGTCGCTGCGGTCGACGCGAGCCACTTTCGTTTGGTGGAAGAAGCTATTGAACGACCAGAAAGCATCTTGCTTCCAATCATTGAACGGGTGGTCGTGACACTGAGTACAACCGATTTGACGGCCCAGAAAGATTTTCGCCGTGATCGCCGTGGCAGGGACCGCTTGGTTATTCAAGTGAGCCAACAGAAAGTTCGTCGCGCCGTTTTGATCGTAGGAACCTTCCGCCGAAATGAACTCAGACACCATCTCGTTCCACGAACGGTTCTTCGCGAAGCTCTCACGCAAAAACTTCTGAAGCGCCGGACGATTCACATCCCGCGAATCGGATCGGCCAATCAAGAGGTTGGTCCACACGACCGTCCAGTTGCGAACATACGCCGGATCGTCGAGCAAGCTGTCGATGAGTTTCGCACGCTTCTTGACGTCTCGATCCGTCAGGAATTTCTCCGCGACATCAACCGGTGGAATGTGACCCACCACATCGAGATAGACACGTCGGAGCCATTCGGAATCGTCAGCCGGCGGCGAGGGTTCGACCCCTTGCACCTTCCATCCGGCTGCGAGGTGCTCGTTGATAATGCCGACGATGCCCTGCACGGAGACACCCGCATTGGCCGCCGTATTGTTGCTGGCGGTTCGTTGTGGAGGTGCTTCACTCACGACGATGCTTGGATTGTCGGTGACGATCGGCTCTCGCGAATTCGATGTCGTCTCTGCGATCGAGTTTTCCGACTTCGGACGATCCGTCAACATCACCGGCTTGTTCGGAGTTACTTCCTCGTGGTTATTCGCGATGCCGACCGGTTCGCTGTGCTTGTTCTTTGTCGGTTGAAGTTCGCTTTGTCTGCCGTCATTTGCGAGCGATGGCTGGTCGTTCTTCGGCCCGAACCAGCGACCGGCCGAGAATGAAAACATCGCTACGACCGCCACGCAAACAGCCAAGACCAACAAGCGACGATGATCTCGCTTGGTGGCACGTCGCGTCGCATCAGCGTTCGATTCGGAAGCAAGTCGCGGCGAAATCGCCGGCTCAAAATCAGCACCGTCGTTTCCAAACGCCGTATTCCAGTGCAGCGTGCCGTGCAGATCCAAATACGCGAGATAGGCTCGACGAGCATTCGTGTCGCTCAGCACGAACTGCTCAAGCCGTTGCGCTCCGGCCGGATCGAGCCGGTCTTCACACAACGCTTCGAGCAGTTCGAAGAGTTCTGGCGACAAGTTGGAAATGTCTCGCGGAGTCATGTGGTCCTCGCAGCGGCCGTGAGGCGGCGCGTGACGCAGTCGAACAACACTTTTCGGATTCGGCCGACGGACTGATAAACCGAGTTGGCCGGCCGACCCAACTGTTCGGCAACTTTCAAACCATTCTCACCAGGCGCGTAGCGAGCTTGAATCAATT
>JAYVQJ010000933.1:0-4693 GCA_043777235.1 Planctomycetia bacterium | reverse complement strand
ATTGGTCTGACGGCTCGACGATCCGCGTTGAAGAAGATTGGTACATCAAAATCGGGACGCCAGATCCGGATTGTGACTCGCCGCAGATCACCACGGTGATGTCACCGGCTTGGAACACGCCTGGGGGCGGCTACAGCGTGTTTGATCTGAACTGTGCCACGCAGCCGAATTTCACATCTGGTGGAGTGCAGCTCCAATTTTGGAGCAACAACGCAATCGTCAACTCTCAGAGCAACGTTTGCTGGGAGTCACTTCGATTCACGGATGAAGAGATCACATTCACGTCGGTGATGCGAATTGAAGATGGTCAACTCATCTTCGAGGTCATTAACGGCTCGTCGTCCACATGGGGCAGCTTTGGAGTGGGTGAGTTGATCGTTCAATACCCAACATGGCGAAGGCATCTGAACGGCTACGACCCAGACTGCTCGGCGTATAACTCACGCATTGGGTGGTCCTCATTCGAGGTTCGTTCGTTTGTGCTGCAACAAGCGCGTTATTACTCGATAAACGGCTTGGCAGCGACGGACAACACGCCGCGCGTCCTGCATCAGTACAACCCATCCGCCTAGTGCGGACGTTGTTTGCGGGCGTTGTGTTCGTCTCGTCTTAGCAAGGGCAGATCATGCTCCGATCCAAAACTTTACCGCGTTGTCTTTTGCCTAGCCGGTCGCAAGATCGCCGAGGCAACATCATTGTCCTTACGGCCGTCGTGATGGTTGCGATGTTGGGCTTTGTGGCCTTCACCGTGGATGTGGGCTTCATGACGCAAACCAAGGCCCAAATGCAGACGGCGGCCGATGGCTCCTCCCTGGCGGCGGCTCTGGAAATGCCGCAAGGTTGGGGATCCGGGAAAACGAAAACGTATTCGCAGGTGGATACCGCCGGCCGGTCCGCAGCGCAAACGGTGGCGTCGCTCCATCGAGTCGGCGAACAATCAGCCGCGTACTTGGACACCACCCGCGACGTACGATTTGGTCAACGGACCAAGAGTACGCAAGGAGCGTGGGTCGAGACTTGGGGCGTATCGCCATACAACATGGTCGAGGTCACGATTCATCGCGACCAAGCGCTGGCGGGAAAAACCGCAACCCGCGCCGATCAGCAGTTGCCGCTCTTCTTCGCTCCAGCGATGGGCAACCAATCAGCATCGCTCACCGCCAAGGCGACCGCCGTGCTCTCTCCGGGTGATGGCTTCAGCATTGTCCCAGGAAGCGGACTGAATTCCCCCGTTCTGCCCATCGCAGTTGATGACGTGACCTGGAACAACTTGATCAACAGCGGAGTCGGTACCGACAACTACAGCTACAACCCGAGTACTGGCGCAGTGACTTCGGGTTCGGATGGGATCAAGGAAATCAACGTCTACCCAACAGGGACTGGTTCTCCGGGCAATCGCGGGACCGTCAACATTGGCGTCAGCAACAACAGCACGGCGATTCTTGGCCGACAGATTCAGTATGGGCTCAACGAGTCCGATTTAGCCATGTATGGAGGAACCCTACGAATTCCGGCAGGCGGAACGTTGTCGCTCAGCGGGAATCCGGGTTTGAGCGCCGGAATCAAGGACAACTTGGCTGCCATCTGGGGTCAAGGGCGAGCAATTCCGATCTTCAGTTCTTGCACTGGGAATGGAAACAATGCCAATTACACGATTATCAAATTTGTCGGTGTGCGAGTGATGTACTCACAACTGACCGGGAGTCCTGCGTCGAAGCAAGTGGTCGTTCAACCGGCGGCGGTCTTTAGCACAACGTTCACCGTTGGAACTGGAGCACTGCAACCCGATTCGATCATGGCCTCGCTGAAGCTCATTCACTGAACGCTCGGAGTGTTCCTTCTCGAATGTCGCTGACGAGTTAGCCTCCGTCATTGCGCCGGTGCCATCAATGAAACGAGCCGCCGGACTGTCCGGCGGCTCGTTTGAAACATGACCGTCACAATCGGCTGGGCTGAGCTCTGGATCACTCATCCGCTTTCCAATTGAAACCTGCGCTGTGGCCCGCCCCCGTTACGGATTGTCGGTTTAATCGTTCATCGGTCGCGCGGCCACGATGGAGTTGTTTAACCGCGCGCCGCAGGCACGCGCGTCGAGCGAAGTTCCGCGGAAACGCGCGTGCCTGCGGCGTGCGGTTAAACGATCAAACGTCTCATTGATGACCATGCGAGGTATCACGCCAACGCCAGCGGCGTGAGCGAGACGTAAAACAACAATTGACGTTCGCACGCACGCCGATGGCGTGGCGATTAAGCAATGACTCCGGCAGGCCCCTAGGCGAATGTGGTCCGAGAACGGCTCGTGACACCGCAATCGCCCTCCAGCTCTCGCTCCAATGACGCCAGGTCGATGGGGCCGCTTGTCAAAATCGGTGCCGGCGCAAAGTGCGTCGTGTGCCGCCGGCGCACGACAAGGCGAGGATTCCTCTTCTCGACCGAGCGATCAATGACTAGAACGTCTCCACTTCGCGGAGCCGATTTTCGGTAGCGTCCTATTTTCAATGTAGCCCGACTTCGCCGACGTCGGGAATCGCCGACTTCGGCGAAGTCGGCCTACAAATTGGGACATTACCCGATTTTCCATCGGTTTCGGGGGCGGGCACGCCCGAAACGTGCCCCACGTTCGGAGAACGATTTGTGGACATGGATGTCGTGATCTTTGGCGGCGGAGCGGCCGGCCTGTGGTTCCTTGACGACTTGGTTCGGAGCGGATCGAACGCTGTGCTGCTGGAAGCTCACGCGCTGGGGACGGGGCAGACAGTCGCGGCTCAAGGAATCATTCACGGCGGATTGAAATACTCGTTGCATGGCTTGCTGACGAAATCGGCGACGAGCATTCGCGAGATGCCAGCCATTTGGCGCGAATGTCTCGACGGTGTTCGCGAACCGAACTTGAGTGCCGTGCGACGCCGATCCAACGAATGCTTTTTGTGGCGCACCGATTCGTTGTCGTCACGGCTGGGAATGCTCGGAGCACAGTTCGGATTGCGAGTCGCTCCGCAATCGGTCGCGGCGGATGATCGGCCGGAGATTCTGCGAGGTTGTCCCGGGTCGGTTGCTCGGTTGCCGGAACAAGTCATCTCGCCCGTCAGCCTGATCGAGGTCTTGGCGGAACGGAATCGCGAACGATTGCTGAAAGTCGATCACGCGCGAATCGCATTCGAGTGCGGTGAACCCGGCAAAGTCGAGTCGATCCGCATCAATGGTGACGTCACTCTGCATCCGCGAGCGGTCGTCTTCACCGCGGGAGCCGGTAACTCGGCGTTGCGTCAGGGTGTCGGACTTACCGGCGAAGCGATGCAGCGGCGGCCGTTACACATGGTCATGCTGCGCGGCGAGGGTCTCCCGATGTTTCAAGGACATTGCGTTGACGGGGCGAAGACGCGAGTCACGATCACGAGCGAGACGGATTCCTTTGGCCGCATCGTTTGGCAAGTCGGCGGACAGATTGCCGAGGATGGTGTTTCATGGGACGAACGGACGCTGATCGCGGTCGCTCGTGATGAACTGCGAGCCGTGCTGCCGGGCATCGATCTGTCGTCGGTCGAATGGAGCACCTATCGCGTCGATCGCGCGGAGGGAATTGTCGCCGGCGGGAAGCGACCAGAGACCGAGCAGATTCGCCGGGAAGGAAACTGCCTCACCGCGTGGCCGACGAAGTTGGCACTCGTCCCACAGTTGGCGGCGGAACTGATCGCGATCATCGAACAGCTCTTTCCGGCTGATGGCCGAAAGCCGAGAGCCGCTGGCCGTGATCCTTTTTCCCAGAAAACGGCCATCGGCCATCGGCTCTCGGCCATCGGCTCTCGGCCGAATGTCGCGTTGCCGCCGTGGGAAATGGCGACGCGATGGATCGCCGATTGCGAAGTCGAAATCATCACTCGGTCGAAGGCGGCGTGACGATCATGCAACGACGACCGCTGGGGCAAACGGGATTGCTCGTGACGCCGCTGGGCTTCGGAGCGTTCAAGATCGGACGCAACGAGAAAGTCAAATATCCGCAGCCGTATGACCTGCCGGACGACGCGACTGTCGAGCGATTGCTCAACGGAGTGCTCGACGCCGGGATCAATCTGATCGACACCGCTCCGGCCTACGGCATCAGTGAAGAGCGAATCGGCAAGTTCGTCTCGCACCGACGCAGCGAGTTCGTGCTCTCAACAAAAGTTGGCGAGCGATTCGTCAACGGCGAGTCGTCATTTGACTTCACCGGCCCCGGTGTCCGAGCCAGCGTCGCCGACAGTTTGCGAAAGCTGCGAACCGAAGTGATCGACCTCGTCTTCGTGCATTCCAGCGGGGACGATCTGACGATTCAGCAACAGACCGACGTCGTGCCGACTCTGCAAAAGCTGAAACATCTCGGCTACCTCCGAGCGATCGGGTTCTCCGGCAAGACAACGGCTGGAGCCACCGCCGCGCTCGAGTGGGCTGACGTCGTGATGGTCGAGTACCACCTCAACGACACGTCACACGCCGACGTCATCACATTCGCCGCGAGTCGCGGAGTCGGGGTCGTCGTTAAAAAGGGACTCGCCTCCGGCCACCTCCTTTCACCGGCCGAAGCGCTGCGATTCGTGCTCGCAAATCCGCACGTTGCCAGCGTGATCGTCGGCGGACTGAACTTCGAACACTTGCAAGCCAATATCGCAGCGATCGCGAAGAGTGGTGAGTAATACGGATCGCACAAATTAGCCGC
>JAYVQJ010000932.1:0-4701 GCA_043777235.1 Planctomycetia bacterium | reverse complement strand
CCGGAGGTCTGCGCTGCGCTCCGACCTCCGGCTACTTTTTGCGATCCCTTCGGGATCAAGGCAACGAGGCACTTCGATCGTTCGGCGGATTCACTCTGCTGCCGAAATTATGTCGGCGAATTCATCCGAGGCGCGGGTTGGAAAAATCGAGTCCTTGCCACCACAATGTGGCCGATTGGAACCGTTCCGCTCCGACGCGGCGCTCGCTGGATTGGCCTCACGAGAAAGAATTCGGAAGACTCATGGACAACGCAAAACTGGTTTTGAACGGGAAGGACTATGACCTGCCGGTCGTCGTCGGCAGCGAAGGGGAAGTGGGCGTCGACATCACGACTCTGCGAGCGAAAAGCGGGGCGATCACGCTCGATTCCGGTTACGGCAACACGGGGGCCTGCAAGAGTGCGATCTGTTTCATCGACGGCGAAGAGGGGATCCTGCGGTATCGCGGCTACGACATCGCGGACTTGGCCGAGCATGCCTCGTTCGTCGAAGTCTCGCACCTGTTGATCTATGGCGAGCTGCCGAATCCGCAACAGCTTGGCGTCTTCCGCGAGAAGCTGACTCGGCACAGCATGATTCACGAGGACATGAAGAAGTTCTACGAGGGCTATCCGCCGACCGCGCACCCGATGGCGGTCCTGTCGTCGATGGTCGCGTCACTATCGACGTACTACCCGAACATGGACCGTGAAGATCCCGACCAGGACATCATCCGGCTGCTCGCCAAGACGAAGACGATCGCGGCCTACGCTTACAAGAAGTCGGCCGGTCAGCCGACGATCTATCCGCTCAACGAGCTGTCGTACTGCGCAAATTTCCTGCGCATGATGTTCGCGATTCCGTGCGAGGACTACAAAATTAACGACGTCTGGGTGCGGGCGCTCAACAAGCTGCTGATCTTGCACGCCGATCACGAGCAGAATTGCAGCACTTCGACCGTGCGGATCGTCGGCAGCAGCCAGGCGAATTTGTACGCCTCGATCTCGGCTGGCATCTGCGCGCTGTGGGGCCCGCTGCACGGCGGTGCGAATCAAAGCGTCTTGGAGATGCTCGAACAGATTCGCAACGACGGGTCGGACTACAAGAAGTACGTCGACATGGCCAAGAGTAAGAACAGCGGCTTCAAGCTGATGGGCTTTGGGCACCGCGTCTACAAGAACTTCGATCCACGAGCGATCATCCTCAAGAAGACGTGCGACGAGGTGCTCGGACAACTCGGCATCAACGATCCGCTGCTGGACATCGCGAAGAAGCTGGAAGAGATTGCGCTGCACGACGAATTCTTCATCGAGCGGAAGCTGTACCCGAACGTCGATTTCTACAGCGGCATCATTTACCGCGCGATGGGCATTCCGACGAACATGTTCACCGTCATGTTCGCGATCGGCCGCCTACCCGGCTGGATCGCTCACTGGAGAGAACAAAACGCCGACGCGAACAGTCGCATCAATCGTCCCCGGCAAATCTACACCGGCGCGACGCTGCGACCATTCGCGCCGCTCGATAAGCGGGGCTGATTCGACTGTTTGACTTACCGTAGGGTGGGACAAGCGGCGCTTCTCCACGCCGGCCCACCAGATATTTTCAGCGGGCTTTCTGGTGGGCCGGCGCTCGAAGCGAGCTTGTCCACCCTACGTCGTTGTAAGTCAGACAGTCGAAATAGCCGTCTCTTCAAAAACGTCGAACAGACACGGAGGTCTTGATGTGGCGACGAACTCTGGTTGGATTTTGCTTGTGGCTGATCGCCGCATCGTCGTTCGCCTCGCAAGAACGAGAACCGCCTGAGTCCTCTGCGACAAAGGTCGAATCCGCTCCCGCAAAACCCGATACGCCGGTCGTCAAAGCCGAGCGAGAACTCGCACGGCGATTGCTCGATCAAGAGAAAGCCGTCGAAGCCGAGGCCACCGCCGCGAAAACCGTCGAAGAAGCGAAAGGCCGGCTCGCTGAAGCCAGTGCCGCCGATGATGCCGAGGCGAAAGAGAAAGCCGAAGCGGACGTCAAAGCTGCGGTGGAAGGTCTTCAGGAAGCTCAAGCGGAAAGTGCGTCGGCCAAGCAATTCGCCGAGCAAGCTCAAGAGGCTCTCGAACTCGCGCAGCGCGATGCCGATCTTCGACACCGCAATGCCGCGACACCGGAGAACGGCACGGCGACTCCGTTTGACTCCGTCTTCAAAAAGTTGTCGCAAGCCAAGAATGCTCGCGAGGAAGCCGATCTCGCCAAGAAGATGGCCGCGACGCTCCGCAAGGAAGTCGAGCTGTTGCAGTCGCGGTTGAACAAGGTCCGCAAAGAGAGCGACGTCGTTCAGAAAAAACTGTCGATGCAAGACGGCTTGTCGAAAGAGTCGCAAGCGAATCTCTGGTCCGATCGGCAAAAGCTAACCGACGAAAGTCGCCAACTCTCCGATCAGATTCTCGCGATTCGCGAAGAGATGCTGATGGCTGAAGCGACCGCCAAAGCCAAAGAGTCACAGGCCGCAACCGAAGAGCGGGAACTCGGCCATTGGTGGCACCACATCTTGCGATTGGGCGGCACGTTCGCGGCGGTGTTGCTGACGATGATCGTGCTGCGAATCATCGTCAATCGCCGAGTCAGCGATCCGCAGCGGCGGTATTACCTCAATAAAGTCTTGTCGCTCATCACGGCATCGGCGGCGGTGGTTGGGTTGGTGATCATCTTCGCCGAGCAGTATCAAAACCTGCTGACACTGTTTGGCCTGTCGGTCGCCGGCCTGACGATCGCCTTGCAAGAACTAGTCGCCAGTTTGGCCGCGTGGTTCTTCATCAAGGGTGCTCGCGGATTCCGAACCGGGGACTGGGTCGCGATCGGTGAGCATCACGGCGAGGTCGTCGACATCAGCTTCACGCACACGACACTGCAACAGTGTGCCCCGCTCGCCGACCCCGCCACGATCAGCGGCAGTCTGACCGGCGGGTTAGTCGTGATGATGAACAACCAGGTCTTCAAGCAACCGCTGGTCAATTACACGCGCGGCTTTCCGTATGTCTGGTGCTCGATGGCTTACACCGTCACCTACGAAAGTGATTGGGAGAAAGCTCGCGATTTGTTGCACGACATCGCGCTCGAAGAACCGGAAATCAAGCAAACCGCCGCGCTGGCGTTCGCACAAATCCAACGCATGGCCGCCGAACTGTCGATCCAAGTGGATTCGACCGATCCCGTCGTTCGGACTTGGGCCGCCGCCAGCGGCATCGACCTGACGCTCCGATTCTTGATCCACCCACGCCGCCGGCCAACGATTCAGGACCGACTCAATACGAAGATTCTCAAAGCTGTTCAACAATCAGGAACGATCGACTTCGCCTACAACACGATCCGTGCAATCCCGACCCCGCCTGTAAGCCGTCCCGCCGCTTGATCGAAGGAGCTCCCATGACGACCGACACTCTGTTTTCCGTTTCCGACAAGATCACGCTCGTCTCCGGAGGCAGCCGCGGGATCGGCAAAGCGTTGGCCGCCGGTTTCGCCGCTCGCGGAGCCAAAGTCATCATCACCGGCCGCGACGCGAGCACACTGGAAGCGACTGCCGCCGAGATCGGTTCGGCGTCCAATCCGGTTGTCTCGGTCGTTTGTGATGCTGCGAAGAAGAGCGACATCGAACAATGCGTGAAAAAAGTGACCGACCAGTTCGGCCGCATCGACGTGCTGCTCAACGTCGCTGGAGTCAACAAGCGCAAGCCAGCCGAAACTTACACGGAAGAAGAATTCGACTTCATCATCGACATCAATCTGCGCGGCGCATTCTGGATGGCCGTCGAAGTCGGCAAGGTGATGCTCTCGCAGAAATCCGGCTCGCAGATTCATATCGACTCGCTCAATACCTTCTCGCCGCTGAAAAACGTGACGCCGTATGCGATGACCAAATTCGGCATCTCGGCCATGTCACGCGGACTCGCCACCGAATGGGGACCGCGCGGCGTGCGAGTCAACGCGCTCGCGCCGGGCTTCATCCTCACCGATCTGACTCGAAAACTCTGGTCCGATCCGACCATGAACGCTTGGGGTCTTGCCAACACACCACTCGGCCGATTGGGTGAAGTCGAAGACATGGTCGGCACCGCGATCTTCTTGGCTTCAGACGCCTCGGCCTTCATGACCGGCCAAGTCATTCGCGTCGATGGTGGCTTCACAGCAGGATTGGCTTGGCCGATTCCAAGTTGATGACTTGGTGGCGTCGCCGTTGAGTCGAGACGCTTGGCAAGCCACAATGCTCGTGACGTCGTTGGACGTCTCTCGCCCTTTTGCCGACCTGACGGCTCCCGCCAAAACGCTGTTCGAGGTGATCCTCATGCGTGTCTGCCGCACCGTGTTCTGCTGGTGTCTGGTCGTATTCGTGAGCGACTTTTGCCGTGGTGAGGAGCCGACCTTTGAGTCTCTCGTGCGGCCGATCCTCAAAGCGCATTGCTTTGACTGTCACGGCGCGGAAGAGGAACTCAAAGGAAAGCTCGACCTGCGTTTGGTGCGGTTGATGAAACGAGGCGGCGAATCCGGATCGGCGATTGAACCGGGGAAGCCAGAGGCGAGCTTGTTGTTGCAACGAATCAAAGCGGGCGAGATGCCACCGGGGCCGGCGAAGGTGTCGGCTCGTGAGATTGCGGTGATTGAGAAATGGATCGCCGCTGGTGCGAAGACCGCTCGCGAGGAGCCGGCTGAGATTGGCAAAGGGTTGGGGATCACTGATGA
>JAYVQJ010000931.1:0-18507 GCA_043777235.1 Planctomycetia bacterium | reverse complement strand
GCTAGCGTCCGGTTTGCGATTTCTCCGAGAGAACCGGACGCTAGCGCGTTCCGGCTGATTGCCAAAAAGTAAGAGCCCGCAGCCAATCCCTCACGTCCACGGCAAGGAGGCCATGACGTGCCCGCGCCCAATCGCAATTCACCGATCAGTCTGAAAGCATTGTTGCCGCACGCGCAGTTTGTCGGCGATGAAGACATCTTCGTCACCCACGCCGCTGAACGGAGCGATCTGGTCAGCCCCGGCGTATTGTTCGCCGCGATCCCCGGTACTCGACGCAATGGTGAGGAGTTCGCTCGCGATGCCGTTCTGCGCGGCGCGGATGCGTTGCTGCTCAGTCGTGAGTTGCCCGACTTGCCCGTTCCGCAATGCTTGGTTCCCGATGTTCGCCGCGCGTTCGCGCTGTTGTGCGATGCGCTCGCCGGGCATCCGTCGCAAACATTGCAGATCGCCGGAGTCACCGGGACGAACGGCAAGACGACGACGACCTGGCTGATTCGTTCGATCCTGCGCGCGGCAGGGCACCAAACCGGAGTGCTCGGCACGATTGAGTACGCCGACGGAGCACGCCGCGAACGTGCCGGACTGACGACCCCCGATTCGCAAATTCTCTCGAACTGGCTGGCGTCGATGATCGCGGCCGGTACGACACACGCCGCGATGGAACTGTCGAGCCACGCGCTCGATCAGGGCCGCGCGTGCGGCACACAGCTTGACGTCGCGATCGTGACCAACGTCACACAGGACCATTTCGATTACCACCAGAACTTCGAGACGTATCTCACCGCGAAATGCCGCATTGTCGAGCATCTCAAGCCGGACGGTGTGCTGGTTCTGAATGCCGACGATCCAGGCAGTTCCACGATTAAGAAAAGAGTCAATGTCGGCGGCCGAGTCATCACCTTCGGCATCGACCACGAAGCGGACGTGACGGCAACGATCGTTCGTGAGACAACCGCCGGCACGCAATTCGTCCTCGGTTGCGGCGAAGGAGCCGAGTCCGTCTTTATCCCGATGATCGGCCGGCACAACGTCGCGAATGCGTTGGCTGCCGCCGCTGCCGCGCATCATTTTGGTGTTCCGTTGAAAACGATCGCGCTCGGCATCGAGCTATTGTTGGCGGTCCCCGGACGACTTGAACGAGTCGATGCCGGTCAGCCATTCGATGTCTTCGTGGACTTCGCTCATACCGAAGACGCGCTGCGTCGCTGCGTCACGAATCTGCGTCAGCTCTGCGCAAAGCGAGTCATCGTCGTCTTCGGAGCCGGCGGTGATCGCGACCGTTCGAAGCGACCGAAGATGGCTCAAGCGGTGCTCGGCGCGAGCTTGATCGTCGTCACCAGCGACAACCCACGCACCGAAAATCCGCAGCGAATCATCGAAGACATCTTGGCCGGCTTCGCTCCGAGCTTTCCGCCGCTACACGTCGAACCCGACCGCAAAGCCGCGATCGCTTGGACGCTTGAGCAAGCTCAACCAGGCGACTGCGTGCTGATCGCCGGCAAAGGCCACGAAACCGAACAGATCATCGGCACGCAACGTTTTCCGTTTGACGACCGCGAGGTCGTGCGGACGGCGTTGTCCTTTGTCCTTGGTCCTTTGCCAGTGGTTCACAACCACGAAGATCAAATGACAAAGGACAAGTGACCGCCATGCAACCCGTCTCCCTTCACTCCCTGGCCACCGCAACTCGCGGGGAGATTGTTGGTCATTCGGAGGCAGAGACGACGTTCGCTCGCGTTGAGATTGACTCGCGCGGAGTGAAGCTCGGCGATTTGTTCTGGGCGTTGCGAGGCGAACATCACGACGGTCACTCGTTTCTGGTTGAGGCTCGGCATCGCGGAGCGGGCGCGGCGGTTGTGCGGCGCGATCGGTTGGCTCCAGCACAAGAGGCTTGGCAGACGGGATCGGGACATTCGCCGGTGCCGCCGTTGATCGTCGTCGAGGACACGCTGGTCGCGCTGGCGGACTTTGCTCGCTGGTATCGGTCGCAGCAGGACGGGCTGGTCATCGGTGTCACGGGGAGCTTCGGCAAGACGACGACGCGCGAGATGATTCACGCGGTCCTGTCCGCCGCGCATTCAGGTGTTCGCAGCCTGAAGAACTTCAACAACCACATCGGCCTGCCGCTGAGCTTGCTCGATTTGGATCAAAGCCACGAGTTCGCCGTGCTCGAAATGGGTGCTTCCGCCGTCGGCGAGATTGCGATGCTGGCGGAGATCGCTCAGCCGGAAGTTGGTGTGATCACCGGCATCGGACTCGCGCACGTCGAAGGCTTCGGATCGCCGGAGCGGATCGTGCTCGCCAAAGGGGAACTGTTGGAAGCATTACCGGCCACCGGCTTCGCAATCCTGCCGGGTGACGATGCGGTGACGCGCGAGATGGCCGAGCGTTCGAGTTGTCCGGTGTTGTTCGTCGGCGAATCCGAAAACAATCACATCCGAGCGAGAAACGTTCGCGTCGCCAATCAGCGGCTGACGTTTGAAGTCAATCACGTTGAATACGAAGTTCCCGTCACTGGCCGGCACTTCTTGCAAGCGTCGCTCACCGCGCTGACGATCGCTCGCGAGATCGGACTGACGAACTCGGAGATTTCCGCAGGGTTCGCGACTTTTCAATCCGTTCCGGGTCGTTGCCAAGTCCATCAAATCGGCCCGTGGACGGTGATCGACGACACCTACAACGCGAATCCCACGTCGATGCGTGCGGCCTGCGAGACGCTGCGTTACTGGCACGGAGCCAACAAGCGGCTACTGATCGTCGGCGACATGTTGGAACTCGGATCACACGCCGAGCAAGCTCACGTCGAACTGGGACGGATCGCCGCTGAAACAGGCGTGGACGGACTACTCGCGTTTGGGCCACATGCAAAACAAGTCATCGACGGCGCTCAAGACCGCGGCCTGCATCCCAGCCGACTCGCCCAATGCGACCACTTGGAAATCCTGCTGACCGTCCTCGACTGTGTGATCGAGCCGGGCGATGTCCTGCTCGTGAAAGGCTCACGCGGCATGCGCATGGAACGTGTCGTCGAATGGCTGCGAGAGAACGCCAAGGGGTTTGGGGTTTGGGGTCAGGGGTTAGCGACGGCTCAGACATCCGCCTTCAATTCCCAATCCCTAACCCCCAACCCCTAACCCCTCCTCATCCATGTTCGTCTGGCTCCAACATTTTGCTCCGCTGCTTGAACGGTTCGAGCAACTCTTTTCCGGCGACTCGCGCGTGTTCTTGACGGCGCGCACGGCGCTCGCGGGAGGGACGTCGTTCTTGCTGTGCATGCTCTTCGGGCCGCTGGCGATTCGGTTCCTGCAACGCCGGTTCCGCGAACGAGTCGGCAGCGATTCCGAGAAGCTCAACGAATTGCACGCGGCGAAGAACAACACGCCGACCATGGGCGGTTTGTTCGCGATGGGAGCCGTTGCCGTCAGCACGTTGCTCTGGGGCGATTTGTCGAACGTTTACGTGATGCTCGGCTTGGCCACGACGATCGGCTTCGGGGCGTTGGGTGCGGCGGATGATTGGACCAAGCTGCGAACCTCACGCAACGGATTGAGGGCCGGCACGAAGATGGCGTGGCAGATCGTGATGTCGCTCAGCATTGCCGTCGTCTTGTACTACCAACAGCAGGGTCATCCGCAGAGTTGGCAAGTGATCTGGCCGATCGGCAACATTGGCGTGGGTCTCGGCACCGCGTGGATCTTCTGGGCGATCCTGGTGATGGCGGGCAGCTCGAACGGAGTGAACCTGACCGACGGCCTGGATGGTCTCGCGAGCGGCTGCACGATCTTTTCCGGATCGGCGTTCATGGTGCTGACGTACCTCGCGGGACACAAGACGCTGTCCGAGTACTTGAGCATCCCGCACATCCCCGGCGCGGGGGAATTGGCGATCGTGATTGGCGCGTTGGTCGGCGCGATGCTCGGCTTCTTGTGGTTCAACTGTCATCCGGCCCAAGTCTTTATGGGCGACACCGGCTCGTTGCCGATCGGAGCGTTGCTCGGCTTGGCTGCGCTCGTGACCAAACAAGAATTTTTGTTGGTCCTGATCGGCGGCGTGTTCGTGATCGAAACGTTGAGCGTCATCATTCAAGTCGGCGGCTTCAAACTGACTCGCCGCCGATTGCTGAGATGCAGCCCGCTCCACAACCACTACCTCTTCGCCGGCCACCACGAGATGAAAGTCGTCGTCCGCTTTTGGATCGCCTCCGCCCTGCTGGCGTTGGTTGCCCTCGCGAGCTTGAAGATTCGGTGACGCCGTGACTCTTCCGCAAAGTCGTCTCGATGATCTGCGGAAAACATTCCATTGGTTCTGGCATCCTTCCGGGTGACTTCATTTCCGCTTTCAACAGACTGTTCTGTTCTGAAGCCTCACGACTTCAGCGATAGGGTCACATCGCCGTCGCTTTTCGCGGGTCCGTCGCCGAGATGATCTCGCTGATGCCGTGTTGGTTGAAACCTTTGTAGCCGTCGTCGCGCTGCAAAATTTCCAAGTGTGAGCCGATCGTGCCGTTCTTCAAGAACTGCTCTCCCTGCTCAACAGTGATTCGTTTGGCCGCGACCAACCGTTCGACGCGCTGCGGTTTCACCGGCCAGATTTCTCCGCGTGTGAAGGCTTGTCGCAGATACGGCAAGTCCGTGAACGGCGGCATGGTTTCGATCCCGGCTGCCGCGAGTTGATCGCGTGTCGCGCTGAAATCGAATTGGCATTCAAGATGATGCAGTCCCGCTTGCAAGAACGCCTCGCCGTGTAATTCGCACCACAGGCCGACCGTGCCGAGTTCGTCGCGCGGTGAGAGCGGTTCGTGTGAGAAATCCTGCGAGACTTCCTCAGGAGACAGGTCGACGTCCGCGAAGATCGTCACGCCGGTCACCGGATGCTCGATGACCTGTGCTCCCCAGCCGGCTTCGCGGCCGGCATAGAATCGCTCGCGAAGTTGGAAGCCCAGCTTTTCGAGGAAGGTGATCAGCCGGTTGAACTGCGCGCGGCTCGACCGATAGGTGTGATGATCGTGATTCGCCCAGCCGAGTCCGAGCGACTCTTGTCGAGTTCGTTGAATTTGCCCGGCTCGATTGCGCTGCTGCCAGTAATCTCGCTCGGCCGTGAAGAACAGCTCACAAGTGCGATCTCGGCCGAGATCGGCGATCACCACGTCGGCGAGTTGGCTGGCGAGCGTGAACCCGTCGGCATCGTTGTCGAACTCGCGCTGTCGCTGCTGGAATGCCGTCAGATGTTTGGCGATCGCGGCCAGCGGGACCGGTCTGTTGAGGTCCGGCTCAAACGCGAGCGAGCCGTGTCGTTCCAGCGCCCAGACTTCGATGCCGTTCTCTTGAGCGACTCGTGCACGGCGAACCGAGGCGAGTTCAGCCCCTTGAATCGCAACGCCACTCAGTTTTTGCGCGGTGAGAAAATCGGCGACCGCTTCCACCTTCAGAACCACCTGCCGACTCTTGCCGACGTGCGTACGGACTCGCGGGAACAGACCCAGCGGATGTTTCCACGCTCGGACTTTCGGCACGGACGTGTCGGTCTCGTAGCCAACCTGAGCTAACTCATCCAAAGCTTCGTCGTTGGTCGGCAGAGCGAAGTGGTCGATCCAATCGAGCAACCGAGTTCCCGTCTCGTCAAACATCCGACGCCGAAGCATCGCCAGAAAGGAGCTGCGCTGGACGGCATTGTCGAGCACCGCTTGCACCCATCTCGCGGGCGCAGGTTGAGGCACCCAAATGTGAGCCGTGAGCGCGGAAATACGTTCGTCCGTCGATTGTGATGCGGCAACCATGAGCAACTCCCTTCAATAAAACAACCACGCTATTGGGCCACTGTAGCCCAGGCCCTTGTGGCCTGGATCATGATTGCGAAAGAGACGAATCGACCGACCCACAAGGGGTCGGGCTACAGCGAAGTTTTCAAATGGAAAGCGGATGAGGTAGCTAACACGACGTCCGACCGAGCGTGCCGTCCCCTGATCTCGTGTCGGTGGAGGCGAGTCCTGCACTTCGATCTGGAGCCGTGGGAAGTTTATCTGGCGAGCGGCATAAGATGAATGAGCACCAAGCGCACAACCACGGTTAGCAAGTTTGCCGGACTTGGCGGATCCTCACGATGGCCGATCGGCATAGCACGATTGTCCAAATGCGAGCCGGTGCCGTCGCGAATGCTCCGGAGAATTCGTGAGTTGAGCTTGTCGACTCGGCCACCTTTTCCCGGCCACGATTGCTTTCGGCTGATGAATAGCCCATCAATTCAGTTCCTTTAGGATTTGGAATACCCTTAATAAAGTCCGTGCATGTTCAGTGGCACGGAGAGTGCCATTTCGCAGCCGCGTAATGAGTCGCGGCAATTCAGAATCGGACACGAATGTCCCAGGTGATTATCGACCAACCGGTTATCAATTCGCCGTTCCTTGAACCGTCACAACACTTCAAGTTCGGCGATTATGGCATCACCAATGAGGTCGCCAGCGGCCGGCGAGTCAGTTCGTACTTTGTGCCGATTCCCCGGCCGAAGAAGAAGACCAAGGGAAGCCAGCAGCTTGCCTTGAATGAGGACTGGGTTCAGGATCGCGTCGAAGAAAACCGCTTCATCAACCAAGTTCGCGAGCGGGTGAAGCTGTGGCGACAAGGCGGTCACAAGCACACGACGAACACGACCGCGAAGTTGTTGGAACATTGGCTCTCGCCGGATCGCGGACGGCGATTGTTCTTTTGCCAGATCGAGGCACTCGAAACAGCCATCTATCTGTTGGAGGTGGCTCACAAAGTCGGCGACGTTTGGTATCAAAACGAGTTGCAGCGGTTCAATCAGGCGGCCAATCCGTTGCTGATGCGCCTTGCGTTCAAGATGGCGACCGGCAGCGGCAAGACGGTGGTGATGGCCATGCTCATTGCCTGGCAGTCGCTCAATAAGCTGGCGAATCCGCAGGACGCGCGCTTCGCCGATTCGTTTTTAATCGTCACGCCGGGAATCACGATTCGCGATCGACTGCGAGTCCTGCTACCGAACGACGCGAACAACTACTACCGAGCGCTCGACATCGTGCCAGGGCATTTGATGGACCAGCTTGGAAAAGCCAAGTTCGTCATCACGAACTATCACGCTTTTCAGCTTCGGGAACGGCAGACGGCCAACAAGACGACACGATCCATCCTGCGGACGGACGGCACCAGTCCATTCACGGAAACACCGGACCAAATGGTGCGTCGTGTTTGCCGGGAGCTTGGCAACAAGCATGAGATCCTTGTGCTGAATGATGAGGCGCATCACTGCTACCGCCGCAAGCCGGAAGATTTGGACGACGAAGACCTCAGCGGTGACGAACGCAAAGACGCGCAGCAGCGGAACGAAGAGGCTCGCGTTTGGATTTCCGGATTGGAAGCCATTCAACGCAAGCTCGGCATCAAAGTCGTTTATGACCTGTCGGCGACTCCATTTTTCTTGCGCGGTTCGGGCTACGATGAAGGGACTCTGTTCTCGTGGGTCGTCTCCGACTTCTCGCTGATCGACGCGATCGAAGCGGGCATCGTCAAAGTGCCGCGCGTACCGGTCGAAGACGATCGAATGATCGGAGAGCAACCGACGTATCGCGACTTGTGGGAGAACATCCGCGATCAACTTCCCAAGAAAGGCCGCAAGACGGAGCAGCTTCCAGGAGTTCCGCAGCTTCCGGGCACACTGGAAGGAGCCTTGCGGACGCTCTACCGCAACTATGAGAAAGAGTATCGGCGTTGGGAACAGAACTCGGCTGCGCGAGCCAAGGGACAAACGCCGCCGGTTTTCATCGTTGTCTGCAACAACACCAGCGTTTCCAAGTTGGTGTTCGACTTCATCGCGGGCTACGAGAAACCGTTGACGGATGAGACGACGGTGCTCGTGCCGGGTGAGCTTCCGATTTTCGCCAACGTTGTCGATGGCCGTTGGACGTCGCGGCCGAACACGATTCTGGTTGATAGCCAGCAACTCGAATCCGGTGACGCGATGAGCGACGACTTCAAGAAGATCGCCAACGCGGAGATCGAAGAATTCAAGGCGGACTATCGTGCTCGCTTTCCCGGCCGCGATGCCGACGACCTGAAGGACGAAGACCTCTTGCGCGAGGTGATGAACACAGTCGGTAAGGCAGGCAAGCTCGGTGAAAACATCAAGTGCGTGGTCAGCGTGTCGATGCTGACGGAGGGTTGGGACGCGAACTCGGTCACGCACATTCTTGGCGTGCGTGCCTTCGGGACTCAATTGTTGTGCGAGCAAGTCGTCGGTCGCGGTCTGCGGCGAACGAGCTACACGCTCAACGACGAGGGCAAGTTCGATCCTGAATATGCCGAGGTCTTCGGCGTGCCGTTCTCGTTCATCCCGTGCGCCGGCTCGAACAAGCCGGTCGTGCCGAAGGATGTCACTCGCGTGCGAGCACTCGACAATCGAAGCACTCGTGAAATCCATTTCCCGCGATTGCTCGGCTATCGCTACGACATCGAAGAGGCGGAGTTGTCGTACCAGTTCACCGACGATTCGCGTTTGGCGATTTCAACGCGCGATCTGCCGACCAAAACAGAGAACGCTCCGATCGTTGGCGAGAGCGTGATTCATGACCTCAGCGATCTGCGACAGCGGCGAATGCAGGAAGTCGCCTTCAAGCTGGCGAAGCTCACCTTGGAAAAATACTTCCGAGGCGACGACTTGGATCGCACGGCATCCACCAAGACAGAGAAAGGCCAAGCTCATCGCTGGGATAACCACGTTCAAGCGTGGCGGTTCCCGCAACTGCTGGACATTTCGCGGCATTGGTTGGACGAGTGCCTGACGTGCAAAGGCGAGACGTTCAAACAAATGATGTTGCTGACCGAGTTCGCTCACGATGGGTCCGACCGCATCTATCAAGCGATCGTGCGCGGCGACGGTGAAGAGGGCCGCCGTCGCGTGTTGCGAGCGATCTTGCAACCGTATGACACGCTCGGCTCGACGCGCTATGTGGACTTCGACACCACGCGATCGACTTACGCATCGAGTGCGAACAAGTGCCATGTCTCACACGTCGTCTGCGACACCGACTCGTGGGAGCAGAAGCTCGCTCAAACGCTCGAAGAGATGCCGGAAGTCGTCCGCTATGTGAAGAATCAAAACCTCGGCTTCTTTATCCCCTACAACCTCAACGGCGAAGAGAAACGCTACATCCCCGACTTCATCGCCTGCCTCGACGACGGCCACGGCCCGGACGATTTGCTGAACGTGATCCTGGAAGTCACCGGCGAAAAGAAGAAGGACAAAGCCGCCAAGGTCGCGACCACGAAAACACTCTGGATTCCCGCCGTGAACAACGAGGGGGCATTCGGTCGCTGGGACTTTGTTGAGATTGACGATCCTTGGGATGCTGTGGCCACGATTCAGGGGACGATTTCGGCGAGTTCAGTCACACAGGCGGTCAATTGACGTGGGAATTGTCCCGGAAATCATCGAACTCATCAGAGTCGCCGACGAAGAAGTCGTCGAAGCCAGCGTCGTATCGTTGACACGCCAACTTGCGCAGACGGAGATCGACACAAAATGGTGG
The DNA here is from genome assembly GCA_043777235.1 of Planctomycetia bacterium. Lineage (GTDB taxonomy): Bacteria > Planctomycetota > Planctomycetia > Planctomycetales > Planctomycetaceae > SXKJ01. The sequence goes on along the minus strand of JAYVQJ010000931.1, from coordinate 8,969 downwards.
CAACTTCCTGATGTTTCTAAGACGAAGCGATCACAGGAGAGTGATCACTCTTGGCGTTGGGCGGAGCGGCTTGGGCAGTTGCGAGGTCGTCAGTGGTCCTCAGCGCTTGCAGTCCAGACTGACGACGGGAGAATCCAGGGAGCAATCCTGTATCGGTCAGATGCTTTGTCTTTTATCGAAGCGGGCGTTGGTGCCGTGAACATCGAAGCGGTGGCAACGGCACCGTGGAATCGCTCGTGGTTGATGTCGGCTCCGGTGTATCGTGGCGTAGGAAGTGGCCTCGTTTTCTGTGCGGTGTTACACAGTTATCAGCTCGGATTGGGCGGACGAGTGAATCTCGTTTCCGTGAATGACCGCCGGACAATCGAATTCTACAATCATCTTGGGTTCGCGCAGGCTGGTTACGACGGCGAAGAGGGTGAAGAGAAGTTGCCGAAATTTGAACTCGACGCCAACGCGGCACAGAGTTGGCTGCTAAAGGAAGGGTACGAGAATGAACCGCAAAAATGACTTCGCTCTCACGGCGTTCGCAAGACCGCTCCGAAAAACTCACATTCGCAGCGATCTGGATGACCTCAGTGCCGTTGTCGCCACATCGGATCTCGACCTGCACATTGTGCGTCTGCTGGCGTTACATCCGACTTTGAAAGTTCGCTTCCGAAATCAGGATTTGGCATCTCTCGATGACGCGACGAAGCAGACGTTGTTGCAAGACATGAATCATGTGCTCGGTATCCGCCCTCTGCGAAAACGCCAGTCATGATGGACATCGAGAAGGCGAAGCGATTTGCGGAAAAGCATTTTCCGAACGGGCCGGAAGCACTGGCCGAGAAACTGGGAATCGCTGTCGTCAAAAGTGAATTGACGGGATGCGACGGCTGGGTGCTTTCTGGATCGGCAGGACACCTCATTCGCCTCAACAGCGAGAGTTCGTTGAATCGACGCCGCTTCACGCTGGCTCACGAGTTGGGGCATTTGCTGTTGGGCGTTCCGACCGTCGTCGGTGAGTCGATCTACGACTCATTGCAATCCGACAACCAAGAAGAACGACGAGTCAACGACCTCGCCGCCGAGTTGTTATTGCCGAGCGGTGTCGTTCAGGCCGCGCTGCCGTCCGTTCCCGTGCTCGCCGCTCAGCTTCGCAAGCTCGCCAAGCAAGGCAAGGTCTCTGAACTCGCTGCCGCGATTCGGGTCGCGAATCTCGCCGAAGCGATTGGACTCGTGAATGCCTCGGTCGCTTTCTTCCAGAACGGTGAACTGCGATGGAATTGGTCGAAGACGCTGACGATGTCGTCCGATGCGGCGGTTTCGTTGCTGAAAGCCGCCCAGCAATCCGATCCACAGCCGATCCGAATTCAGCGGAAGAAGACGCAGGACGTGATCGTGGCCTCGCTGATCGCGAATCCGAATCACAATTCGACGACGCTCTTCGTGCAGTTACTTCCCATTGAGGTTGGCAATCAGTTATCGGTCGTGGAAAAGCGAAGGGAATTGGAAGAGTATCTCTTCCAGGATGACAACGAATTCCGCATGCAGCTTCAGGGAGTCTTTGGTGCGTTCCGTCCCAAGTGCAAGGACTGGTCGCTCAACGTCGCGTTCGCCGAGTTCTACAAGCAAAAGGGCGAACGCTGGGACGGCAAGCGCCGCATCCGCCTCCACTGCGACAAGGGACGCGAATACGTTCGCCTGCGACTGAAAGAATGGTGTTCCTAACAAGCAACCAAACTGCCAAAGCGAATTTCATTTCTCCAGGATCTCCAATGGCCAAGAAGAAACCTGCTGCGAAGACCGCGATCCCCGTTGAAGCGATCAAGCACTCCGACACGCGGAAGAACATTCCGACGGAAGAGTTGCGTGACTTCCTGCCGGATGAGCCGCCCAAAGCGAAGCTCTATCCGCGCGATGTGTCGCTCGATCCGCAGTTGGTTTGGAAGGGGAAGGATGAGCAGGACGCCAGGCCGCTCGAAGTCCCCGTCGTGCCGATTTACATTCAGGAGAAGATTCATCCGCAGGCCATCATCGAAGACCTGAAGTCGCGGCAGCCTCAGCCGGAAGCGCACGAGCAACAGCTTGATTTGTTTGCCGACTTCAACGGGATCGACACGTTCGACAAGAAGGTCGACTTCTACCATCACGACCAGCACTGGTCGAACCGGATGATTCTCGGCGATTCGCTGGCGGTGATGACGTCGCTGGCGGAGAAGGAGGGGCTGAAAGGTCAGGTGCAGACGATTTATTTTGATCCGCCGTACGGGATCAAGTTCGGCAGCAACTGGCAGGTGAGCACTCGCAAGCGGGACGTGAAGGACGGCAAGGCCGAGGACGCGACGCGGCAGCCCGAACAGGTGCGAGCCTTCCGCGACACCTGGGAGCTGGGCATTCACAGTTACCACGTGCTTGCCTGAATCCGATGGTTGAAGTACAGACCACGAGACTGAAAACGTGATCGTATCCTTGGAGCAACAATGCAATGTTTTTGATGTACACGGACGAAAGCGGAGACACCGGTCTAACCAACTCCCCGACGCGGTACTACATCCTCACCGGTTTGATCGTGCATGAGCTTCGGTGGCGGGACAGCCTCGACCAACTCATTGACTTCCGACGACGAATGCGCATGGCATTCGGCTTGAAGCTGCGCGAGGAAATCCATGCCACAGAACTGATCAACAAGCCGGGTGCGCTCGCGCGAATTCCGAAACAGGATCGGTTGACAATTCTACGGATGTTCGCCAAAGAACTCGCTTCGATTTCGGATGTCAGTGTCATCAATGTCGCCATCGACAAGCACGGGAAACATCCAAACTACGACTGCTTCGGATGGGCTTGGAAACTTCTCATCCAGCGATTTGAAAACACGATGGCGTATCGCAACTTTCCAGGGCCGCACAATCCCGACGAACGCGGGTTGATCCTGCCCGATCACACTGACGACAAAAAACTGGTTCAAATGCTTCGGCGAATGCGGCACTTCAATCCCATTCCAAATCAATCGGGATTTACTGCCGGATTTCGCAACCAGCAGATCAAGCTCATTGTTGAAGACCCCGCGTTTCGCGATTCCGCGCATTCATACTTCGTTCAAGCTTGCGACACGGCAGCCTACCTGCTGAAGCAAAAACTGGATCCCAGCAAGTACATGCAGAAAAAAGGGGGCGACAAATACTTCTGCTTGCTCAGCCCAATTCTTTGCAAGAAAGCCGCGCCGCGAGATCCTGATGGAATCGTTCGCCAGTAACGAAAGAGGGGAAGGCGTTGCCGCCTTCCCCCCGGGTGAATCCTACTCCACAGACGGGCCGTGTTTCAGATCCGTGAGTAGTATCGGTTGTTTTGGACGGACAGGCAACCGCAAGACTCAAATGATTCTGCCGTGCATTCCAATCCCAAATGGGACTTGGTGCTGGACCCGACGTGCGGATCGGGGACGACGGCCTACGTGGCCGGGCAGTGGGGACGACGCTGGATCACCCTCGACACCAGCCGAGTCGCTCTGGCCCTCGCCCGCACCCGCCTCATGGCCGCCCGCTTCCCGTTCTACTATTTGGCGGATAGTTATCCGCAGATTTCGCAGATGGACGCCGATGAAAACATTAAAAGCTCATTGCGTTTATCTGCGACATCGGCGTCATCTGCGGATCGTTCACCGGATATTAAAAAAGGGTTTGTTTACAAACGCGTGCCGCATGTCACGCTCAAGTCGATCGCCAACAACCCGGATATCAAAGAGGGGATGACTCGCGCCCAAATCGACGCCGCCATCGCCAAGCACGCGGATACGGAGCTGCTCTTCGATAAACCCTACGAAGACTCCAGCAAAGTCCGAGTCACCGGCCCGTTCACCGTCGAAAGCCTCTCGCCTCATCGCCGCTTGACCGTCGAAGCGAAGAAGGAACGAGCGGCCGGTAAAGACGGAGTCAGCCTGCGCAGCTACGGCCCCGATCAATTCGGGCACATGATCCTCGACAACCTCCGCAAGTCCGGCGTGCAGGCTCGCGACAAGAACGAGCGGTTGAAGTTCGACTCGCTCGAACCGTTCCCCGGCGAATGGATTCACGCCACCGGCGAGTTCACCGACTCGGCCGGCGCGTTCAAGCGCGTCGCCGTCTGCATCGGCCCGGAGCACGGCACCGTCGGCCCGGAACTGGTGAAGGAAGCCGCCAAAGAAGCGGTCAAAGGCCGAGGCTTCGATCTGCTCTATGTGATGGGCTTCGCATTCGACCCGCACGTCGATCTGGAAACGAAAAACTTCGGCAAGCTCAACGTCCAAATCTGCCGCATGAACCCCGACCTCAGCATGGGCGATGAACTGCTCAAGAAGACCGGAGCCGGCAACTTGTTCATGGTCTTCGGCGAACCGGACATTGAGATTCGGAGGGTATCCGCAGATTTCGCAGAGGACACAGATGGGGAGACAGAAGGCAAGAAGGCGGAGAGGAAGACAAAGAAAAAAGGGGAGGGGAACGGTAAGGGCAAAGAGGAAGATGAGAAGGCAACTGTTTTGCTGACAGGCCAGTCTGGCTCGTCAACGAGTGCCGCACACTCAACTTCTTCAAAACCTTTTTCCTCTTCTCTGTCTTCATCTGCGAAATCTGTGTCATCTGCGGATCACTACGTCGTTGAAATCAAAGGGGTCGATGTCTATGACCCGACGACGGGGGAGATTCGGAGCCGCTCGACGGACGACATCGCTTGTTGGTTCATCGACACGAACTACGACGGCGAGAGCTTCTTCGTGCGGCACGCCTACTTCACCGGCGCTCAAGAACCCTACGACAAGCTCAAGCGCGCCCTGCGAGCGGACATCGACGAAGCCGCTTGGTCCGCGCTTTACTCAACGACCAGTCAACCCTTCGCCAAGCCCGCGAGAGGGAAGATCGCCGTGAAAGTCATCAACCACTACGGCGACGAAGTCCTCAAGGTCTACTCAGTCTGATCGCTGTTGCAGCGATGAGAGTCTGGCACCCGTCAGCCTCGCCTTGATGCGAGCGACCACGAAAATGGGACCGCTGGGATTCGAACCCAGAACCAAAGGATTATGAGTCCTCTGCTCTAACCGTTGAGCTACGGTCCCAATGTGAAACGGCGAATCTCGATGTTGATTCCGACAACAAGGACTCCACTGTTGGAGTTTTTGGAATGAGTCCGTTGCGGCTTTGAAAGGGGATCGTAACGCAACGGGAGGACTTGCAAAAAGGAGGCACGTCACGCAGTTTCTGTGCTGGTCGTGTCCTCATTTTCAATGTAGCCCGACGTCGCCGACGTCGGGAATAGCCGACTTCGGCGAAGTCGGCCTACAAAATAGAACACAACCCTGTGCTCGTTGTGGCAAGCGCAAAATTGGGCGGGCGACTTCACAGCTTTCTGACTCAAAGCCGGCTTGATGATCGGTGGTCACTCACAGGCAGCGGAGTTCGGTGCGAGTGCCGCGCATGTCCATTTCGAATTCGATCTCTGTGATCGGCGGTTGGCTGAAGTGCCAAGTCGTGCCGTGAATGCTCGTGGGGCCAATGCGGCCCAGGATGACCTCCGGCAACAACGGTGTTAGCGAATGAGCGGTGTAGACGTTGATGGTGCTGACCTGCGGCCAGTCCGCGCCGAGACCTCGCAGTCGGGTCTCCATCAAGTCCATCACGAAGCGCGCTTTGATCGCCAATCCATCGGGCGACGTGCTGCCCAGCGCGACGATGTGTTCGCGCGACAGGAAACCTTCCGGAAGCTCTCCGGCACCAGCGACCACAAACGTCGACGACTCATGGCTTGAGCAAGGTCTCGTGAAAGAGAAGCTATACAGGACCGGCTCACTGGGCGGGTTGATGACGGGAGCCACGTTCGTCCGAGCGACCGGGTTCACGCCGTCGACAAACAGTTCCCAGGTTCGCAGGATGGCGGCGTATTCGGCGTTGAAGTCGGTAAAGCCCTGGAAGCTAAACGGTCGAGGTGACCGCAATGCGATCGCACACAAAGCGGCTTTCGGACGGCCTTCCGTCACGAGGTATTCCGCGATCTTTTTGAACCCTTCGCGATAGGCGATCGGTCGCTGAAGCGTGACATGCACAATCTCGAAGCCCGGACTAGAAACGACTCCGCACGAGTACGGAGCGATCCCCGGAAGGAAGCGATAGTTTCCGGTGGGATGATCAGTGAGCGGCATCAGCGATTCTTTCTCGTTACGACGGTTCCACATCGAAGTATGCGACGCAGATTGAGAAGCTCTCCGAAACAAACCCCAACAAATCAGCCGGAACGCGCTAGCGTCCGATTCGGAGCGACCTTGAAAACCGGACGCTAAGTAGACCCTCAGAGAAAAGTAGGCGAGTCACTCTGTGACTCGAAGATTCCAGTCACGGAGTGACTGGTCTACTTTCTCAGCGGCCAGTTTTGAAACTGCATACTTTTCCCTGCGGGTCTACTTAGCGCGTTCCGGCTGATGAATTCATCATCAAGAATCGCGGTTTTCTTTTCGGATAGCCTCTGAGAGTGCGATCCACCGTCTCAGCGAAGTGTCACCCGGATCGAGATCACACCGTCACGGATTCGTCTCTCACTCGCGGGCTGAAATCGAGAGTAACAGATTCGATGCGGAGCGCGGCTTGATGCGGTTCGTTCTTCGTCAGCGTGAGTTGGCCGGGAGTTTTCTTCTCGACGACGATCGCGATGCCGAGACCGTTGCCGATCGAGAAGTTTGCTCCGGGCGTGGTTGAGCCGAGGAAGCGATTGACTTTGAACGTTTCGGTCTTGCCGAATGAGGGGCGGAATTCAGCGGAGGCCAGTTCGCTGATCGTGCGCGGGTCTTTGTTGATGTTCTGGTAGCGGAACAGGATCAGGCGGCAGGTCATGTTGGCGAGGAAGGACTTGTCGAACTCGTCGGCCGAGGAGCCGATGCCGGTGGCTTTGATCGTCAGTGTGTATTGGCCGCCGCGAGCGTTACGAATCTCTTGGGTGAGGATCGCTCGCGAACCGGGTTCGATCACCGTGCCGGCGGTGTTGTCATCGAGGCCGTATCCCATGAGGACAAAGCCGGTCTCTTTGCGGACGGAGAAGTTTGCGGCGGCGGACTTGATCCAAAGCGGAAAGGCTCGCCAACCTTTGTCGCGAGATGGCGGCGCGGGCGGCACGAGTGGAAGCTCGGACTGAAACGTCGTGTCCAAGAGCTTGCTGTCATCGAACGGCGGGACGAGAGCAGGATCACCTTCGGATTTGCACAGCTCAATTTTCGCGGGCGAACCGGCCAGCATGGCGGCGATCGGTTCACCCTTCGTGATCGGATGCGGGCGGTTGAGGTTGTCGAGGAAAAATCCATTCGAGTCGATACCGAGCAGATGAAACATCGTCGCAGTCAGATCGCCGCCGGTACACGGAGCGGTCGCGGGATAGGCTCCGTTCTTGTCGCTGGATCCGATCACCTGTCCGCCGCGAATGCCGGCTCCGGCCATTGCGAAGCTGAAGACGTGGCCCCAATGGTCTCGGCCTCCGTTGCCGTTGATCTTCGGAGTCCGTCCGAATTCGCCGATGACGACGACCAGCGTTTCATCGAGCAAGCCGCGCTCGGTGAGGTCATCCATCAGCGCGGCGAAGGTGACGTCGAACTGCGGACAGAGGTTGTCTTGCAGGCGATCGGCATTCAGAGCGTGCGTGTCCCAGAGCGGGTTATCGACCGCGTTGTCTCCGGGATCGCGAGCCCAATTGACATGCACCAACCGCACTCCCGCTTCGATCAGCCGCCGAGCCAACAGCACCGATTGCCCCCATGTGTACCGGCCATAGCGATCGCGAGTCTTGTCCGATTCCTGGCTGAGATCGAACGCCGCTCGCGCACCGCCGGAGGTCACCAGATCGAACGCCTGCTGCGACAGACGATCCCACGCCTCGACCGATCCGCCGCGCGCGACGCCGTCGAAGTGTCCTTCCAGTTGTTTCAAAACATCGCGACGCCGATCGACTCGCAGCTTCGTCACATCGCCGATCAGCCGCAGTCCTTCGATCTCGTAATCGGCGAGAGCCGGGTCGCCGACGAACCGCTCCGGCTCCCACATCTTGCCGAGGAACCCCGCCGTCTGCCCGGCTGGAGTCACGTTGTCATTGAGCCGCATCAAGTCTGGAATCCAGACCGACGTCAGCGCCGGTAATTTTTCACTCGGCTTGAGCATCTTCACGACCGAGCCGAAATACGGCCAATCGTTCGGCTTGATCTGTCTCGCGCTGCCGGGTCCATACGGATAACCGGTGAGCAACCAATAGCCGCTGACATCGTGATTGTCATCGCGCGTCGAAAGCGATCGCACGACCGCCAGCTTGTCGGCATAGCACGACGTACGCGGCAACAGTTCGCAGTATTGAATTCCAGGAACGTTGGTTGAGATCGGCTTGAAGGAACCACGAATCTCGGCGGGCGCATCCGGTTTTGGATCGAACGTTTCGTGCTGAGGAGGACCACCTTGTAACCAGAGAAAAATTATGTTCTTCGCTTTACCAAATGTTGAACCGAGTTCTCCCGCCAACTTCGGGGCCGCACCAACTTGAACGGCCGGAGTCTCCGCTGCTCGCAATAAGTGTGGCAACGAAATTCCCAACGCACTCAACCCGCCAATGCGCAAACACTCGCGGCGAGCCACGCGGTCAGTCGACGGCAAGGTTGGATCAACAATGGAAAACATGGTCGCCTCCGAAGAGGAAAATGACGGTCGATTGAGCCTCAAGACCCAACCGGATGGCCTTGGTGAAGACATCCTAAATAGACACGCCGAGAAAAGTAGGCGAGTCACTCCGTGACTCGAAAATCCCAGTCACGGAGTGACTGGTCTACGTTCTTTGCGGCCAGTTTGGAAACGGCATCCTTTTCTCTGCGACTCTGCTTAATCGTAGGGTGGTGTTGGACTTCCCCGCGTTTTGCGGGCGTGTAGAAAAGCGCGTAGATTGCGAAACGAGGAGCGAGAACGATGCGTCAGCGACGGAAGTTTACCCGAGAGTTC
>JAYVQJ010000930.1:0-4726 GCA_043777235.1 Planctomycetia bacterium | reverse complement strand
TCGCGCGGCAATTGGCTCGCGACTACATCCAACGGTAGTCATTCTCCTCTGCCCTGCCCTCCCCAACCCGGCCCCGCCTGCTTTTTTCGGGGAGTTGTGGCGTTCTCGAAACCCTTGCCGGGGCTTGCTGGTAAGTCCGGCGATTGGCTCGGTGACGGTGACGTCGGCCATCGACGGTTTCTTTTGTTCGCGTCAAGATGAGCTCGCCTTGTGGACATGAACCCACGAAGCGAGCTGTTTCAAACCTGACCGAACAAAGTATCTGCTCCACGATGGGATGCCGGTTTGAGCGTGGACGTCAGCGAAGTCGAGTTAGTCCGAGGTTGTCTGGCGGGCGATATCGCGTGCCAGCGGCTGTTCGTTGAGCGTTTTGAGGGCATGATCTTTGGACTCTGCCTGAGAATGCTCAATCGTCGCCACGATGCCGAGGACGTCGCGCAAGAAGTTTTCTTGCGAGCCTTCCGCAACTTGCATCGCTGGGACACCGAACGACCGTTGCGACCATGGTTACTGACGATCGCAGCCAACCGTTGTCGAACCCATTTGGAGGAACGTGGCCGTCGGCCAATGCCGACGGATCTGCAAGCCGATTGGTTGCCGGAGCGAACGCGAACGGACTCGCGCGATGATGCCGAAGAAATTCAGCAAGCGTTGGCAACCTTGCGACCGGAATATCAACAGTGTTTCGTCTTGTTTTATCAACAGGAGTTGTCTGTCGAAGAAGTCGCGGAAGTGCTCGACTGCCCGGAAGGGACCGTCAAAACCTGGTTGCACCGTGCTCGGAAAGAAATGGCGGAACTCTTGCGCAAACGACGAATTGACCCGTCGTGAAATTTGAACGAAGAGTCCGTTTTGTCTTCTGTCTGTGAAATGAGTGGGGATCATGACCTGTCTAGATTTTGAAAAGCGACTGAATGACTTGTTGGATCGTCGACAACGAGACTTGCCTGCGGAACTCGCGACGCACATCGCGCACTGTGCCGCGTGCCACGAGACGCACTCGCGTTTGAATCAGTTGCAAGACGCGGTCGCTTCTTGGCGAAATCCATTGCCATACACTTCATTGGCTGACACGGTGCTGCAACGGATGCAGATGGAGCAAATCGCCGCGCCGCCGGCTACGGCAGTCCGAACATCGCGACCGGAATCGCAGGTGTCTCACGTTCCAAGCCATCGGCATTCGCCGCTTCACCGAGGGTCCGCCCTGCTCTGCTCCGCATTGGCTCTGGTCATCGCGGCGGGAATTGGGTTGCGAGTTTCGAGCAATGTTTTGTTCGTGAAGCGGCAAGGCCCGTCGCAGAATCTGGTCGCCGTGACTCCGACACAACGTCCCGAGGTTGTTGTCCCGCTCGATCAATCCGGCGATCGGCAATTGGATGTGCTGTTGCACGATGCTCGCGACGCCTATGTGGCGTTGGCCTCTCAAGCGTGGCAGCAAGTTTCAACGGCGGACGTGCTGTTGCCATCCGGCGACGTGCCGAACCCATTCGATCGTGAAGGCTCGACCGACGACGTTTCGGAATCGTTGTCGCGGCCTCTGGCTCCGATTGGCAAAGAATTGCGTGAGGCGGTCGATTCGTGGTTTCAACAAATCTTCAACAATCAGGATCCTTCGACGTGATGACTGATTTTATTCGGCGGTGTTCTTCGATTCGCTGGATCGTCGTCCTGATTTTGGCGTGCGGTCTCGGTAGCGATTTCTCATTGGGAAGGGTCGCTGCCGAGGAACCGGAACTGACCAGCTTGATCGGCGAGAACATTGGATTGTGTCTTGAGATTCGCGATCTCGGTTCACACATTCGCGATGTGCCATCGACCGAGTGGTTTCGCCGCCTCCGCGATCTGTCGCTGGTCAAACGCTGGCAGCAAGGGCCGGAGTTCGCCAAATGGCAGGCGGGACAAGCCGGCTTGGCCGTGTTGCTCGGTCAATCGCTCGATCAATTCGTCACCGAACTGTTTGGCGAATCGGTCGTGGTCGCGATCTCGCCGTCGCCGACCGGGACGCCAACGGCCGTACTTTTGTCGCGTGCCGCGAAGAACGACACCTGGGACCGAGTCCTCGCATTGTGGGATCAGTTGGAAGCTCACGACGTGCAGACGAAATCAGCGTTCGGTCGCAGCTATCAACTTCGTCGCAAGAAGACGAATGGCCAAACCTCTGGACCGGATCTCTTCACCGTGAAGTTGGGCCGGACACTCGCCATCAGCGAGCGTGAAGAGCTCATCCTCGACGTGATCGTGCGAGCGACGTCCGTGTCGAAGGACGATCGCGTGAAGCCACTGGGGCAATCCCTTGCGTATCGTCGAGCGATCGCCCAGTTGCCGGAGCGATCGCTCGTGCGTCTGTTTGTCGATCCGCGGCGCTGGGACAACGACCTCGAAAAAGATGCGGCAGCGGCAAACTGGCTCATGCCGTTGTGGCAACGACTGCAATGGTTCTCCGCCGGCGTGGAAGTCCGCGATGGCCTCGTGTTTCATGCGGTCGCACATCACGACACGAACGAACTGCCGATTGTTTGGCAGCAATTCGTCGCAGCTTCGGAAACTCCCAGCAACTTATCGGCGCGGCTGCCGGCTGATTCTCTACTCGCGGGAGAGACTCGATTCACACCCGAGCTCTTCCGTTCGTTGCAGGCGCTGGATCGCTCGGAAAAATCGCAGCGAGACTGGCAGACGTTTGGCAAAGTCACTCGCGGGCTACTCGGCCGCGACTTATTTGACGAAGTCTTGCCGCACGCGCGACCGAACATCGGTGGAGCGGTCGTTCCGAAGATTCCGGTTGACGAGCAATCAACTCCCATCGACGGATTGCTTGCATGGCCGTTCGATCTCTCACAGAACGTTTTGAACAAGAGCGACCAACCGGCGCTGCGTGAGTCGCTCGACGGTGCGTTGCTGACGTTGCTGAATTTTGCCGCGGTCGCTCAAAACAGTCGCAATCCCGATTCGCCGGCGACGTTGATGGTCCGGCATCGTGAAACATTGACTGTCCGATGGCTCGACAATCTTCCCCCGTTTCGTCCGGCCTACGGTCTTGCGGTTGGACATTTGTTGTTGGCGAGCGATCCCCGGCTAATCACCGCGTTCGATGAACGATCCGGTGCGGAGAACGGACTTGGTGCCGAGCCGCTGTTTGCCGCGGTTCGATCGCATCACTTTTCCGAGCATTCCCAGTGGCTCTTCTTGAATGCTCGAACGACTCGCAAATTTCTCGATGAACAGCGTGAGCCGCTCAGCCGGCAGGTCGCACATTGGCGGAACATCGCTCCTCCCTCGGCGGCCGTGCATCTGAGCCGAGTGCAGGAGTTGCTGACTCCGTTCGATGCGGCCTTCGTTGCCGCGAAAGTCACCACTGGCGAGATCCGATTCACGGCGGGAGTGCTCACTCCCGATGAACTGCGGTGATCCACCGCCGGACAATCGCTACGACTGGCGAGACTGCGCCATCTCCAAATTGCACTCAAGAATTACGGCTTTCGTGATCCGCACAATTTGCCGAGTCTGCGGATGTGTGACAAAGTTCAACATCAAACGACGACTCGCAACTTTGGGACATTGTCGTCGCGGCCCCATCGCGTTTGGGAGCCGTTCGGTTCGCTCAGTTTCCCCCACTCGGAGCCTGCTATGCCCGCAACTTTGGAAATGGATCAAGTCGTCGAACAGCGTTTGAAAACGGATCGTCGCGTGAACGACCGCCGCAGCTTTCCGTCTCAGGCCAAACCCGACGGAGTCGAACGACGCACCGGGGAATCACGTCGCAAGACTCTGCGCCGACGCGAAATCGATCCGACCACCTGCGAGCGTGATTACTCGCTGGACGAAGTCGAATTCATGAGTGCGATGGACACCTACAAGCGCCGCAGCGGCCGTCCGTTCCCGACGTGGAGTGAAGTGCTGGAAGTCGTTCGCAGCTTGGGCTATCGCAAGGTCGAAGCTCCGAACGAGATCGTCATCAAGAGCCGCTAAGAATCGGCACATCAACAAGTGCCGGGATTTGAAACGTCGTCCCGGCCCTTCTTGGCCGTCGCTGCGACAGTTGTTGATGCGCCGTCCCTATCGCCGACGTCGACAGACTTCAGATCGGAACTCTCACGAGTTCCGCGACGTGTGCGGTTAAGCCGCCTGATCCCCGTCGCTGTTTGCAAAAATTACGATGCGTGGCTTTGCCGCTTGACCAACGTGATTTCGTTGCCGACGTTGTTGAACCGCACGTCATCCATGAAGGTGCGAATGAGTAAGAGGCCGCGGCCGCTGCATTTTCCCAAATTGGCCGGGTCTCTCGGATCGCGCAGCTTCGAGGGATCGAAGCCGTGCCCCTCATCGCGAATCACGAACACGGCTTGCTCACGGGAAAATCGGGAGACGACGACCACTCGCCGATCGCAATAGGGCTGCTGCTTGCGCCGTTCCTCGACAAGCTTCCGATACGATCTGGGGTCTTCGCTCTCTCGCAATTCAGAACTGAGTTCGAGGTTGCCGTGCTCCATCGCATTGATCAGCGATTCGTGCAGCGCGGTGCCGGCGCGAATGAGACCCGCTTTATCGGCCAAGTTCATCAGCGCCATGTGATCCTGGAGATGACGGATGAGCGGTTGGACTCGGGCCGGGTCATTCAACAGGACAAAACGGAATTCCGTTTCGACCAGACAATCCAAGACCTGCTGCTGATTGCGATGGAAACGGGCCATCTCAAGGACGTTTTCCGTCGTGGGAACCAGATCGCGAG
>JAYVQJ010000929.1:0-4734 GCA_043777235.1 Planctomycetia bacterium | reverse complement strand
CAATATAGATTGCCGACGATTGAAAGCCGGCTGAACCCAGCGATCCCGAATCGGAAGTCGCAATCGTGAACAGACCGCCGGGAGCGATTGACCCTGATCCGACTGCAAAGGCGACCGCGTTATCTCCCGACCCTGGCCCTCCCATGGGTGGATCGTAAATCCCATTGTTGTTGTCGTCGCGCAAAATGCGCCAGATGCCGGTGTCTGCGTTGCTGGAGCTCGAAAGCGGATCGAACAGTTGCACGGGTTCCGGGGAAATTGATCGCAACTCGAATTGCACGAAGTTAAAGCTGGCTGTGGCATCGTTGAAGGGTGTTTGAGAATTATCGGCCGCCTGTTTTTTTTGCCGATACCAAACGACTTCGCTGAGGGTTAACTGCGGAGCCTCGACTCCGTAGACGACGTCTCGTTCCAGTGAGGACAATCCTTCGGTGTCGGTCGCCGGATCGTCGTCCAACCCCCATCCATTGGACAGATCGTTGTCATACTCGAAGGCCGTGATGACATCGTCTGTATCGAGCGCGTCTACCAGGTTGACGGCGAATTGAGCCATCTGTTTCCGCACATAAGCGGGATGCACGTAAGGACCAGGGGCTGGTGCCGGAGTAAATCCTGGTGTCGTTGTGACATCACCGGACTTGCCAGTCGTCGCATCGTAGGCTCGGTCGTTCCCCCCACAAAATGTGTAGAGCAGCACATAAATGTCACGCGCCATCTGCTGGCGATCGCGTCGCGCCCAGAACTCAATAACCTCATCAGCGGAGAAACTGCCGGTGGCCACGGGAGGGTATGGCGGAAGAGTGTACGGCTCTTGATACGGTTGGCTCGGCGTCACCGGTATCGGAGTCGGCAAATTCTGAACCACATTGTTCGTCGAATGCGGAGTCAAAGGCCGATAGCGCAACGGTGACGTGTACGAACTGATGACCCCGCTCGGCGGACGTTCGATATCGAGAAACTCATTGATGCTCATCCGCTTGGGCAACGATATTTGCTGAGTCGATCCGAACTCGGTCGCCAGTAGTCGCCGCAACTGCGGTCGGAATGGATCACGAGGGCCCAACGCATTCTCAGGACGGTAGGCCGATCCATTCGGATCGATCGCCGGAACGTATGCCGGATTTTGTGCCGTCGCTTGAGCCGGAAGTATCGGATTGAACTGCGGAGGGAATTCGAGAAAGCCGTCGCGATCCGAATCGACATTGAACTCCCATGCGCGGTCGTCGTCACTGACGGGGAATCCCAACTCGGCAGGCTCATCGACGACTCCATTATTGTTGTCGTCCACTCCTGCGACACCTGGCTGACCATCCGGCCCCGGACCAGCAACACGAGGCAATCCGAACTGCTTCAGATCCCAACTGACGGACGTAAATCTCTGAGCCGCCAGCAACTGATTCGGACTTGCGGCTCCGGTTGGGATGACCATGTTGCCTGGCATCGTGTCGGCGATGCGTGACGTGATTCCGGTTTTGATGCGGTCGCGATTCGACATTTGCAAATACAACGTGTCGGCTGCCGCGAAGATTTCGTCGGCCGGTCGCTGAGCCGACCTCGGCTCGACCGTCACTTCCATCGAGTCATCCACTAAGAGATAGTCATTCGAGCTCGCAGATGCGGGAAAGGGATTCGAGATCGGCACTCCAAAATTCGCACCGAAAAATGTGTTTGTCATCAACGGATTGCCGCCAGAACCAAACGGATCATTCATCAGCCACTGCGGACCACCAACCCAATTCGTTGTCGAATTTGCGGCATCGAATCCGGTGAGATAATTGTTGTAGGCCATGAACATCACAGGGTTGCTGGCCGTCGAGTAAAACGACATTTGCTTGGGGCCATTCCAGAATCGACCACGCCCTCCGAATGCCAGCGGATGCCGAAACTGCTCGACTTGTGCGGCGGTCGCTCCCCCCTGCCAAACGCGAAAACCTTGATTCGCGTCGCCGTTGTCGTCCGCATCCCAAATGCCCGGAAATGGAAACATATTCCGAGTCGCGGAATTCGCATGCGCCGAGATTGGTGTGCCACCTAGTTGCAGCACATTCCACATGCGGCTGACGTCGCCGAAGCGTCCGGGATAAATCCGAGTCGATGCCGAATACTGAACGTGACCCTTCAGCGAAAGCCAGTATTCCATATTGGCCATTTCCAGCGCGCTCCCCGGAGCATGCCCGAAATAACCAACCAGATCTGCCTGCGCTTGAGTGTTCGCCTCGTTGAAGACCGTGTCGAGCGCATACGTCGGATTGGTTTCCGCCGGCGACGAGAGCCCCTGGCACGAGACGCTGATCGAACCTCCCTGTCCGAAATTTGAATTTGGATTGGTTGTGGTGTCTCCAAACGTGTTGCCCACCGTGTTCACATCAAGCAGTCCGCCTAAGTCATAGATCGTCGCCGAGATCAACGGGATGTAGGTCCGTCCGTCAGACACACGCGACATGACCGGCAGGTCGAAGTCCATCCAAATGCCATCGTTGATCGAGTCGTCGTCGTTATCGACGTCGTACTCGTATTGGTCCCACGCATTGAGCGGCTGACCGGCACTGCTAATGGCACTGAAGACTCCTTGCTCACTGGGAGTCCCATCGGGAATTCCCGTCGTGGGATCATTCAAATTGACGAGGAACGGAAACCCAGCACGAACATGCGATGTCGGTGATACTCCGATGAGTCCAACATCCGCAGCCACGTAACCTGCGAGCGTCGGATCCGCTCCAGGATTTGAGCTGCCATCGATGATGAATCGCCGCTGCGGAGTCATCGCGGTGTTCTGATGCCAGACACAGTAATGCTGGGGATGCGGTCGAAATAATCTCCCCGCGGTATTGGCCGAAATCGCCCAATTGGCATTTGGCAATCCACTGCTGTTACGCAGAAGCTCTGGGCGATGAAACGATGGCTTCACCACCAATCGCAGAGCTGGCGGGTTGAGGCGTCTGTCCCAAGTGTAGCCCTTGTAGGCCAAGAACATGTTGTTGTGATCGGGATACGTGTAATCCACATCCGGTGCAGGCATGGCAAGAACGTCCCGCTTGAACAACGACGTCCCTCGCGCTGCTGGTGAGTCGTTGACATCCCGCAAGTCGTAGTCCGCTAGCGAACTATCTGGAACTCCATTGCGATCCTGATCGACGACCAAGTCCGAACCATTGAGAATCAGGTTTACGCCGGCCCCCGAGTGCGGCTGCAAATCAAATCCGATGAGGTTTCTCAGCATCGAATGTCGGCGACTCCACATCACGCTGTTCTTCTGAGTCGGGTCCGCTCCCAGAATCAGTTGCTTCATTGCCTCATCGAAAATGGCGTCGATGTCGTCATTTTCCGTGACGTTTTTCGCTGCCTCCGCAAAGTAGGTCGCGTTCTGTTGCTCTTGGCTGGCGAACGTGAAATAGAGCATCCCCAACAGACAAAGCATCCCCAACAGTGCTAACACAACGATGAGTGTGCTTCCGCGTCGCACTCGGCTCGCTGGCGTGTCTCCGAAACAGTGCCATTCCTCTCGATTGGTGCTGAGACCGTGACTCCGTTGTGACCGCGTGCTTTCCGCACCTGACCAATACCAGACACCAAATGACCCACATGCCGCTGGACGCGACGTCTTCGGCGTTCGATGACGCACGAGTTCTGACTGCCAGCGAGATCGTTGCATGACTCAACTGTCCGGGTTCAATTGTCTCAAGGTTCTGCGGAGGGCCTGAATGTCGCTGTTACACCGCTTGATTTTTGCCGACCGCGTTTAAGTCGCACGGATCAATCCCATGATGCGTTCGCTAACGTTTGCAACTCGCCCGCGACAGCGACTCTTGTACCAGACGGACCAACCAGCACCAAGCTCTGTCGTTTGGCTGGCCGGTTGTCGGTCGAATCTTGCAGTCTGACCAAGCGACCGTGCAACCTCAAGGTGATTACCAAACTTCAAGTTGGCGATTCCACAGGCTGCGTAGCAATCAAATGTGGTGCTCGCGTACCGACTGTTGTTGCCCTGCATCACCGGAAGAATGAGCGACAATCGCAAAAGAGGTCTCCAGTTACCGAATCCGCCCGGCGCGTTGTTCGAACACCACATCTCTTGGCGTCGAAATCTTTGTTCTGTCCTCCGGCTTGAGTCGGCAAAACCGGGAGCATTACATTGCCGGTATTGGGCGTTGCCGATTCAATTTGTTTCTCCAATCTTCGGAGGTCTGAGGATGAAAACGATTCGTGGGTGTGCTTGGTTGACATGTTTGATCGTGGCGGCGATGGCCGTCGGAGCGGATGAGTCCGCGACGGTGACGATCCGCAGCGTCCACTTGTGTTGCGGTGGCTGCACTGATGGAGCGAAGGGCGCTCTCGATGGAATCGAGGGAGTCTCAGACGTGAAGGCGGACGTCAACAGCAAGTCGATCGTCTTCTCAGCCAAGTCCGAGAAGGCGGCGATGAAAGGGATCGAAGCGCTCGCAGAACATGGATTCTTCGGCAAGGCGGCGTTCGGCAAGAAGGACTTGGCCTTCCCGGATGCGGGTGCCAAGAAAGGGGAGAAGCGCGACTCGCTGACATTTACCGGAGTGCATCTCTGCTGCGGAGCCTGCAAGAAAGCGGTCCACGAGGCGTTGACGAAGCTCGATGGGATGACCTCAATGGAGATCGATGCGGCAGCGGAGACCGTGAAGCTCAACGGTGCTGGCATGGTGGCTCTCGATGCCGTCGAGTTGCTGCAGAAGGCCGGCTTCTACGGCAAACTCGCAAAGGCCG
>JAYVQJ010000928.1:0-4738 GCA_043777235.1 Planctomycetia bacterium | reverse complement strand
TCAGCGTGTGGCCGCCACTGTGTGCGAGACTCGGCGTGAATTCGCGGCGGGTCAGTGCCAAGTGGTCAACGCGACCGACTTGATCCGCGAGGCTCAGTCGTGAGGCGTCTTCTCCAGCGGTTTTCGCTTCGCGAGGCGATTCACCTGCGCTCGGCGCGGGTCTCCCGACCCCGCCGCAGTTCGCGACCGAAGGTCTCCATCGTCTGCGTTGGGATGGCGAGTCCAACATCACGGGGAGACCTGCGGTCCAGCCAAGCGGCGGGGTCGGGAGACCCGCGCCGAGCGCAGTTTCCCTTTCTGACGTGTAACATGGCGGCGATGAAGTTCCGCAGCCGTTACTACCGACCTAATGAGAATAGTTGACGTCATTGACCGGACCCGTACTCGATGAAAAGAGAAACGGCCGATCCAGACGGATTGTCGAATCTCACTCAAGCCAAGGAATGGCGAACAGGTCGTTGTCGATTGGGGCACCCGTTCTCAACGCTGCGATCAAGGAGGATTTCTCATGAACCTTTCAAAAATGTGGACCAAGTGGATGAGCGGCAAATCGGGACGTCGCTTAGGCGTCTCGTGTAAGACTTCGGGGGTCGCGTGTATTGAAACCATGGAAAACCGAACGGTGCCGAGCATCACTTCGCTCTTCAGTCAGGGAGCGTTGACGATCACGAGTAACGGGGCCGACAACATGGTCGTTGCGGCCAACGCCAACGGAAACGTCACTCTCAACGGCACACAGTTGACGGTGAGTAACGTGGCTGTCTCGGCAAGTTCGGTGACTTCACTTGATGTCGTCGGCGGTAAAGGAAAGAACACGATCGATCTGGGCGGAGTCACTGCGGCGTCGTTCACGGCACTGACCACCGTGAAAATCGACGGCGGTGCTGGTAACGACAGCATCACCGGCAGCAGCCTCGCCGACTCGATCAACGGCAGCGGCGGCAACGACACGATCAAAGGAGGAGACGGAAATGACTCGCTCAACGGCGGCACGGGCAACGATCAGTTGAATGGCGACGCCGGCAACGATGTGCTCAATGGCGGTGCCGGCAATGACTACCTGAGTGGCGGCGCTGGTGATGATTCGCTGAGTGGCGGAGCCGGAAAAGACAGCCTCGATGGCGGAGCCGGCCACGACTCGATCAACGGCGGTGCTGGAGCTGACACGATCAAGAAGGGGACCGACAACGATGTCATCACGCACGATGCGCACGATGTTTTGATTTGACATCAATTGCGCACGGTGAGACCAAAATGATTCGAGCAAAGATGTGAGTGGGGCTGGCGGAAGCTTGCCCTACTCACTTTCGTTTGAGGGCCTTGCTCGCGCCGCTGTGTTTTTCGTTCCGCTTCGTTTAGAAGATTCCGGCCTGTTCTATGTCGCTCTTGGCCGGAGGTCAGCATGATTGCTCGCGTGTTGGTAGCGTGTGTGCTGTTGGCAGTCGCCGCGCCGTTGTTCGCGGCGGAGAAGTTCAATGTGCTGTTTGTGGTGTCGGACGATTTGTGTCCGAGGCTGGGTTGTTACGGCGATCCGTTGGTGAAGTCGCCGAACATTGATCGGCTGGCGGCGCGGGGCGTGCGGTTCGAGCGGGCGTACTGTCAGTTTCCGCTGTGCAATCCGTCGCGAGCGTCGTTCCTCACCGGACTGCGGCCGGACTCGACTGGCGTGTTTGAGAACTCGACGCAGTTCCGCAAGAACGTGCCGGATCACGTGACGCTCGGCCAGACGTTTCAGAAAGCGGGCTACTTCGTGGCTCGCGTCGGCAAGCTGTATCACTACGGAGTGCCGGGGCAGATCGGGACTGACGGGCTGGATGATCCGCCGTCGTGGCAAGAGCGGATCAACCCGCGCGGACGCGACAAAGACGACGAAGAGAAAATCTTCACGCTCACCCCGAAGGCCGAGGGGCCGGCGCGATTCGGCGGGACGCTCAGTTGGCTGGCGGCCGACGGCGAGGATTCCGAACAGACGGATGCGAAGTCCGCTGCCGCCGCGATCAAGCTGATCGAACAGCATCGCGACCAACCGTTCTTCATCGCGTGCGGATTCTTTCGGCCGCACACGCCGTATGTCGCGCCGAAGAAATGGTTCGAGATGTATCCGCTCGACAAGATCAAACTGCCGGTGCTGGCCCCCAACTACAAAGAGGGCGTGCCGGAGCCAGCGTTCCTGTCGCACAAGCCGGAGCAATCGAACATGACCGACGATCTCCGCAAGCAGGCGATCCAAGCATATCACGCTTCGACCAGTTTCATGGACGCGCAAGTCGGCCAATTGCTCGACGGCCTTGATCGGCTGAAGCTGACGGACAAGACGATCGTCGTGTTCCTCAGCGATCATGGCTATCACCTTTATGAGCACGGCCTGTGGCAGAAGATGTCGCTGTTCGAGAACTCCGCGCGTGTGCCGCTGGTGATCTCCGTTCCCGGCAGCAAGTCGGCGGGAAAGGTCAGCCGCCGTCCGGTTGAGTTAGTTGATCTGCATCCGACACTCGCCGATCTGTGCGGTTTGACCGCACCGAATAACCTCGATGGGAAGAGCCTCAAGCCGCTGCTCGACAACCCACAAGCGACGTGGGACAAGCCTGCGTTGACTCAGGTGACTCGCGGTACACCAACGATGACGAATGCCCCGACCACGAAGCCCAGCATCATCGGCCGCTCGATGCGCACCGAGCGTTATCGGTTCACCGAATGGAACAACGGCGACAGGGGGACCGAGCTGTACGACCACGACAACGATCCCGGCGAGCTGAAGAATCTTGCCGCTGATCCGATTCAGGCCGAGACCGTCGCGTCGCTGCGGAAGGAGTTGCGAGCACGATACAAACTGAAGGCGGATTGAGTACTCTCACCGTAGACTGGTCACTCCGTGACCAGAATTCGAGTCACGGAGTGACTCGTCTACGTTACGGCTGGTCGAACAACAACTCGGCGATGTGGCCGAGGTCTTTGCCGGCGGCGGTGGTGGTCAGGCCGTTGCGAAGCGGGGCGTTGTTGACGAACAGAGCGAACGCGAGCGTCTCTCCCTTTGACGTCGTCATGTAGCCGGCGAGAGCCTTGCTGGTCAGCAGCGAGCTGGCGTTCATGACATTGTCCCAATAAAGCGTGCCGGTTTTGGCGGAGACTTTGTCCTTGGCCGGGCTGTCGGCTCCGACCGATTTCGCGAGCGTGCCATCCACGCCGAGACGCGGCATGGCTCGGCGATAGGCGTCGAAGTCGGGACGGGTTGCCATGTAGCGAAGGAGTTGCACCGTCGCGGCGGGGGTCGTGTAGTCGGCTCGCGATCCGCCGGCTCCGCCGCCGAACGAGATCGTATCGACATCGACACCGGCTCGTTTGAGGAAGTCGTGCTGCCGCCGCAAGCCTTGCGAGAGAGTTCGCTCGCCGTGCTTTGCTGCGACGAGCAGCGGCAGCGTGCTGGCGTGCAGATTGTGGCTGACCTTCAGAATCAATCGAGCGTTCTCGGCAAACGGCGGCGAGACGTGTTTCGCGACACTCGGCAGTTTGAGCGTTTCGTCACGCGGCGGCAGCGTGCCGACGGGATGATCGGCCAGCGCGGGGACATCCATGACGATGCCGGCACGTTGCAGAGCTTCAATCAGTAAAGTTCGCGAGATCGAGACGGGATCGGCCATCTCATGCACGCGCAGGACCGGCTTCGAGTCCTCTGGAATACTGCCGATGACATGCAGCCGACCGGCTCCGTAATCGCGAATCTCCGTGCCGTATTTGCTCTTGGCGGGGACCGTGTGGACGTGAGCTTCGACGCGAATTGCCACCGACTGCGGACGCCAAGAGACTTTCGCCGGTTGCCCCGGCGTGGTTGGCTCGATGGTGAAGTCGATCAAGTTGTCGTTGACGTAAATCGGCATCAGCTTGCCCGGCCCGCTCCCCGAACCTTCGGCGCGGTCGAACAAGCGGTCGTCGATCAACACGTCGCCGACGACTCGCTTGATGCCGGACTTCGCGACCTGCGTGGCGAGATCGTTCAGCCCGGCCAGCGGGTCTTGCGGAGTCAGTTCCGATTCCGTGCCGCCGCTGGCGTAAGTGTGGTCACCGTTGGTGAAGGCGATCTCGCCAGTTTCGGTTGTGCGTCCTCCAAGTGTCAGGTCGCCGCTGGCAATCAGGATCAACTGACCGACAAGTTCCCCTTTGTCGTTGACCTCGCCTCGGCGGACGATCGGCGTTTCAAAGCGATGGTCAGCTCCGAAGGCGTCGAGAGCACACGCGACCGAGAAACATTTCGTCGTGCTCGCCGGCGCGAAGAGCTTTTCGCTGTTCAATTCGTAACGGACCTCGCCGGATTTCAGATCGACGGCGAGCAAGCCCCAATGAGCCTGTTTGTACTTCGGCGCGTCCATCACTTCACGGACCTTCGGCGGGACGCGGTCCTCGGCCGTGGCTGGTCGAGCGGTAAGCATCCACAAAACAACCACGACGCAACGAAAACAGTCAGCGGAGCGAAGCACGGGCAGACTCCTGTTGAGATGGGCAGGCAGGTGGAAATGAGCGGCACATCTTATCGCTCGATTTTTGGCACGCGACCGTCACGGCTGGTTCTGACAAGACGGCCCAATTCGTTGCGCCAGAAAAGTAGGGTGGGACCAGCGCAGCGCCGGCCCCCCATCGTCGTCGGTTGTGGTGGGCCTGCGCGGCGAAGCGCCGCTGGTCCTGTCTTTTACACACAACTCATGGTGTCGTCTCTGGGCCGAAGGTTTGCCAGGCTCGGGAGTAG
>JAYVQJ010000927.1:0-4750 GCA_043777235.1 Planctomycetia bacterium | reverse complement strand
TTCCCAACTCCACCAAGCATCGAATCATTGCCGACGCCACCCGCTTCGGAGTCGTTGCCGGCACCGCCATCGAGCGTGTCATCGCCCGCGCCGCCCGTCAGCGTGTCATTGCCGTCACCTCCGCTGAGCGAGTCACCCGATAGATCGGTGATGCCACCGCCACTAAGCGAATCATTGCCGACACCGCCGAGAACTGTGTCGCTGCCATCGCCGCCATCTGCGACATCATTCCCAGCTCCGCCATCGAGGCTGTCGGTTCCAGCACCGCCAGCCATCGTGTCGTTACCGGCACCGCCGCTCAGCGAATCATTGCCGTCACCGCCGTCGATCGAATCGCTGCCGTCACCACCTTGCAGGCTGTCATCGCCAGCACCACCATTGAGTGAGTCGGCTGAGACTCCGGCCCCCGCCATCAACGTGTCGTTGCCGGTGTCACCGTTGACGACATCGCTGCCATCGCCGCCATCTGCGACATCATTCCCGTCGCCTCCATTGAGCGTGTCGTTCCCAACTCCGCCAAGCATCGAATCATTGCCGACGCCACCCGTTTCGGAGTCGTTGCCGGCACCTCCATCGAGCGTGTCATCGCCCGCACCGCCGTTTAGCGTATCGTTCCCATTACCTCCACTGAGCGAGTCACCCGAAAGATCGGTGATGCCACCACCGCTGAGCGAATCATTGCCGACCCCTCCAAGAACCGTGTCGCTACCATCGCCGCCATCTTCCACATCGTTGCCACTGCCGCCATCAAGGCTGTCGGTTCCAGCACCGCCAGTCATCGTGTCGTTGCCGGCACCACCGCTCAGCGAATCATTGCCGTCGCCGCCGTCGATCGAATCGCTACCGTCACCACCATTCAAGCTATCGTTGCCGCTACCGCCAGCGAGCAAATCGTTTCCGGTACCACCCGACAAAGTGTCGCTGCCAAGACCACCGTTGATTGAGTCATTGCCACTGCCTCCGAAGATGCTGTCAGCCAGCGCACTGCCGGCGATACTGTCATTACCTGCGCCGCCATCAATTGAGACCGACGTCAGAGCACTGAATACGGTTGAATTCACTCCGCTTAGATCGATAGCGTTGTTGCCCGATCCCCCCGTAATCACGAGCGACTTAACAGAATTCGCGGCGACTGGTCCAGCGACACCGCCGTTGGTGACATTCAGCACGCTACCATTCAGCGTCACGTTGCCATCAACATTCGAGGCCACAGCAATCGAGTCGTTACTGCTGCTCGTGATCGTCAATGCTCCGGTCGCCGCGGTGAACAGCGACGTGATGCTCAAGTAGCACCGCGTCTCAAATCGCTCGACATGTGCAGGAGTTGCAACCGCTCGCCCAATCGCGCGCCGTCGGGATTTGCCACCAGCCAGAGTCCATTGCTTCCAAAGATTAGTCATCAACATGGTCAAAGTCCTTTCGCAGCATTGAGCTGCAGGCCCGAACGAGAAAAACCAACAAAGAGACAACCCAATGCGAATTGCTTGAGTGAATCGCGACTTGAATCTAGAGTGTATTGCGCCATCGCGACGCGGGGCGATACGGGCTCAGACAAAATTAACGGAAACTAATCTCTGATCGCCGAGCCATGAAATTCCCCGGCGAGCGGCAGGCATTTCTTCTCCGAATTGTCCGACACGGTGTCGGGCATGACATGAGAAACGAGGGAACCGAGCAGCCCGTTGAAAAAGGACGAAACGGGAGCAAGCGGCTGTGTCACTCTCGCGAATATCGCGAGGCGCAAGCGACCCTGCACGGCTCACAGATCCGTCCTCGCGCCGAGCCGCTCCGCGTTCTCATTCGTTGTCACCGACTCGCAAGATTTTGGGCCGGAGATGGTACCAGAGAATGAGTCGTCCACCGCGACCACATTTGCGGTTCTCACCTTGTCGCGAGGCGGCACGAAGCCCGAAGAGGCCATTGAGTCGCTCTCAACTACCGACCGAACCGCGTCATTGAGAACTGCGGCTTATAGAGTTGGCGGGAAAGGTCATCGTTGAAAGCTGATCTCGAAATAAAGCGTGTTGCTTGGCGAGAAGTTTCCGATTGTGGGTGTAACGAGATTTCGGTCAAAGACGTAACCCGCCTCAATCGAGCCAGACAACTCTTTCTTCGAGATGACTTCGAGGCCGACTCCGGCGCGCAAGTCGCTGTAGCGAACGACTCCCGTCGGCCCGCTGGGAGGCGTGACGCTCCATGCTCCACCAGCGATTTGGCCGAGCGCATATATCCACATTTGTTGGCCGTCGCGCTGCCAGATACGTCGCGACAAACGAGGTTCGGGAAAAACAAGCTCCAATCGAGTATTGGGATTGGGCCGCCAGTCGATCCCCAAGACCGGCAAGTAATGGGGATGAAATTGACGCAGATAAATTGCTCCGGCCTGCACAGAGACGGTCGGTGTGGCCTGCCATTCGAGAATAGCGGAGCCGTTTGTTTGCACGATCGACCCATGATCCCAGCGTCGAAAGTCACCATAGAAGCCGGGTGTCATGTTGAGTTGCAACGACCATTCGTCACTGAAGGCATGAGACCAATCGACTTCGAGGTAAGCATCGTACACTGTCGATGGCAGCATGATTCCGTTGGGACCATTCCAGACGTGGGCCGCGATGCCTGGAGAAACAGACACCTCGCCCCACTTCTCGTCGAGAGGAATCTTGAAGAGACGGGTCGCGGCGAGATCGACCATTCCAAATCCGTGAGCTCCGTGGCCTGGAAGCCAAGTGATTGAGGGAAAGACATCAACGGAGAATTCGTCGTCATCTTCCGCATCGGTGAACTCGCCATCCGTTTCTGACGAGGATGAAGTACCGAACGATCGACGCAAATTGCGAGCGAGTTGCGGTGCCTGTTCGCGAGAAGGTCGCGGCGACATCTCCCAATCCATCCCACGAGACAGATCAGTGGAAATCACCGAGCTCATCTCCTCCGATGGAGTTGGTCGAGCCTCCAAGAGCGATTGCGCGCTTGCCGTCTTGTGACCGTCCCATCCCCACAGCAGGACAAACCAGCCGATGAAAGCCGACCAGATTAGATGCTGCCAGCCGCACATTGTGAGCAACGACCAATCCGCTGTTAATGTTCCTTACCAACCGTCTTGAGGCCAATACTCCGTCCACCGCTGCTATCGTCTCGCTGCGTCAGGGGAGTCTCATCAAAGGCATTACAAATTACCCAAACGAAATCAAAAACTCAGACTCAAGTTCGAGGTCGCATTCAACGGCGCGAGTCAGTCCCATTAGTTCCGCACGCTGAGAGTCTCCGCAGATATTCGTTGCGATAACTGGCGTCTGAAAAGAATGTTGGATTAAGAGCCTAGCCATCGGCTGCTCTCGAAACTTCGTGGGTGACTCAACATGGCAATGTTGATTTGCGGCGGCCCCAACTCAAGTGAGGCGAGGGATTGCCAGATGGTGACGAAAAATTAACCGATGCCCAGAGACCCTTTTCGTGGCCGCTAGATAGCATCCGCCCTTCTCAAAGGTCAGTTTGAGTTTGGGTGTATCGTTTCCACTCTGAAAATTGGCACCAGCGAGCCTCGAATCAAGGACGTTGTCATGCGCAGACGTTGGTTGTCGCTTCTCGCGTTGTTGGCTGTGCTGTCGCCTTGTGTGCGGGCGAGTGATGACGTTGATCCCAGCAAGTTGCCGATGGCGGTGAAAAAGGGAATCCAAAATCGGTTTCCGAAAGCCAAGCAAGTCAGTGCGACCAAGGATGTCGTCAAGAATGAAACGGTTTACTCGGTCGAGTTGAAAGACAGCGGACAGGAGATCAGCGTCACGATCACGGCCGCAGGCACGATCGAAGCATTCTCCAAAACTATCTCGGTCGAGAAGTTGCCAGACGCAGCCCGAAAGGCCATCAACAGTCAGTTCCCAAACGCGAAGATTGAAACCGTCCAAGAAGTCAGTTCCGTGAACGACGGCAAAGAGTCCGTCGATGAGTACGAGGTTCATCTCAAGACCAAAGACAAGATCGAAGTCACCGTCTCACCGTCTGGCGAGATTGAAGCCATTGTGCGCGTTATCACGGCCGACAAGTTGCCGGAAGCCGTCCGCAAGACTCTCAACAAGCAATTCCCTGCCGCCAAGATTTCCGAAATCAAAGAGGTCAGCTCACTGACCGATGGGAAAGAAGTCGTCACCGAATACGACGTGACATTGAAGTCCAAAGCCAAGGGAGAAATCGACGTCGAATTGTCGCCGGACGGAAAACTGATCGAAGACAACTAAAACTCGTCACTTCGCCGGGCCGAGTCCACAATCGCCAGAATCGCCCCCTTCAACACCGCCGGCAGTTCATCCCACGCCGCGGCGATCCGAGCCAACTCGGTATCGTGTTCTCGACCACGTTCCAACTCTGCGCCATCGTGATCCGTACTCGCGCCAACATGCTCTGCGTTCTCATTCGTTGTCACCAACTCGCCACATTTTGGGCCAGAGATGGTGCCACAGACGATACGCTCTTGATGCAACTGCAAACGGCTCAAGCCTGTTCCGCGTTTGCCGCGCCGGTTTGCTAAATCGGTGTAGGGTTTTAATTCTACCGGGGGTTCGAATCCCCCCCTCTCCGCCTGATCGATGGCCCACGAGTTCTAATCATAGGACTCGTGGGCTGTTGCGTTTCTGGAGTGCTTTCAGAGCTTCCCTTTTGTGGCGGTGTTTGTGGCGTTTTGTGGAGGGGGAATTCTCTGAAAGGATTTCCTCATGGCCAAGCACACGTCGTTTCGCGTGGGCAAAGTCCGCGC
>JAYVQJ010000926.1:0-4751 GCA_043777235.1 Planctomycetia bacterium | reverse complement strand
CAGTAACCCGCAGCGTCAGCGAGGGAAACAAAGGGAAACGCCTCTTGTCATCGCCCTCGCTGACGCTGCGGGTTAGTAAAGTAAGTGCCATTGCGCTAACGCGTACCGGCTGATTTGCCCAATCCGAAAACCAAACGATGACAATGCACGAGGCGCGAGTCACTGAGGCCGCAAGGGCCTGGCTACTTCGGCCGTTGCTGGAACTTCGGCAATCGCTTTAAGAAATCGAAGCGGCCGGCTTTTGACTCTGGTTCGGTCAGCGACTCGTTGTGCGTGGCGAGTTGCGACTCACCCGGCGGATCGTGAGCGATCACTCGCAGGTCATCGAATTGAACGTCACCCAATCCATGCAGACGGAACGTCAGAACGAATGGTCCGTCTTGATAAACCTCGCGCAGCATTTCGAAGCGTTGCCACTCACGCTTCTCATTCCAATGCCACGCGCCGGTGCTGCCGGTGAGATTGTCGCTGAGCGTTACTCCTTCCAAGCTGCCCGTGACTGCCGAGACGACACGAACCCAACCGTCGATGTGCAACACTTGCCCCGCTTGCACCGCGATCGGAGGTGCGGTGAGTGTGATCGGCGCGACATCGAGAATGTTGGGCGGATCGTCATTCGAATCGGGTGCGGCGACGAGACGCAGGCAGCGGCTCGCTCGCTTCTCGTGTCCTGTCGCGGCCACCACTTGCACGGCGGCGCGAACTCCTGTCGGCAAATTCATCGGGACCGACTGCCAACCGAATCGAGACAAGGTCGGGAAGTCGAGCACCTCGAAGTCCCCTTTGGACAGCAAGTTGTCCGACTCTCGTGTTGCCGACTTGCCGAGTGCGGCGACCAACCGCCAGTGATCGGGGAGCGTCTGAAAACAAAGTGTGTGCGGACTGCCGACCGGCGACTTGAGGTGATGCGTTGCAGTCTCCCAGTGGGCCTTTTGCAAAATGCGAAGCGACTGCAACGCCGCTTGGCTGAGTTGTGCGGCCTCGTGACACTGCTTGCGGAGCAGTACGACCTCGACAGAGTTCGGCGATTTGCGTTCGCCCGTTTCGCGAGCCTGCGCGATCGCGCGATCGAGCGCATCGCCGGGAAAAATTCCTTCCGCTTTTTGAATCATGCCGCGTGCCTGAGCCAACAATTGCGGAGCATCTGGCTGACCGGCTCCGAGCTTCGTCAGTTCGTCGTCGGCGATCCGCACGCGGTTGAGTTTTGCCTTGGCCATCTCGATCCAATTGCGAGTGCTCTGGGCCTGCATCGTTTCCATTTTGCGTCTGAGATCGGTAATCACATTGGGATCGGACGTGACAATGATCGCGGCGGTCGTGTCGAACTCCTTCAGTGTCACTCGGCGTCCGCCGGGGATTGGTTTGCTCTCGACGCTGTCGACACTCGTGGTCGTGACCACCCAAGCTTGAGCGGTGTCGGGGACGCTAGAGACGTCGATCGTCGCGCCGGGTGCCGCCAACTTTCCGGGGACGAATTGAGCGTCGTTTTCATACCAGATCGGCAACAGAAGTGTTGCCTTGTCCGTGCGGAAGACGGCCGCTTCCAATTCGCTGCGGATGCGTGAATCTCGCAGCAGTCCCGACTTGTGAGCCGCGAGCCGAGCGTCGTTGTCCGCTCGCGAGATCGCCGAGTTCCGAAACTCAACGCTGTGCGATTTGATCGCCGAGGCCGACGGCGCAGTGATCGCAAACGGACGCTGCTCAACGAGCGTTCCGGCTGCGAGAAACTCTTCTAAAAGTTCGAGTAATAGATTGAGTTGAGCCATCGCCATTCGTCGCTCCGCAGCTCCGGGAGCCTTCGATTCGAGCGACTCACTCTGCGAAAACCCCAGGCCGCGGCATCCAGCGGCCAACGCGCTGTGACCCGCCAGAATGATTTGCTCTGGCTCGATGATGATCGGGATTCGCCCCGCCGCTTGCCGTTGATACGCGACGTCCGGCATCGGTTCGGTCGGCAGCCACGTAAAGAGAAACGTTCCCGGCCGCGCCAGTTTGCGGTGCTGGTCGAGCGACTCGCGATAGGACTTGAACGTCAACATCGAATTGAACATGTGCCGGCTGGTCCCCAGCAACGTGTGCCGCGAGTAAATTCGCTCGCCGCCTGTGACGTCGATCATGATCGGCCGATGCAGCTCGCGGTCGGCGCTCTGCACTTGTGAGATCCACTGCAATACGTCGCGCTGCGACTCCTGCGGGACGGCGACTCCCAGATTAAAAGCCAGCAAGTTGTCCCACTCGCGCGGGATCGGTAGCAATCCGGCCGTCTCGTGATCCAGCGAGTTGCCGGTCGAACCACGCAATTGCGGCGGCGCGGCGATCGCCCACAAGCCTTGTTTCTTCAGCGCGTGTTGTAAGTCGACATCGCTTGCTTCGGGAATCCAAATGACGTTGAAACCCGCGTCGCGCAAGTCTTCAACTCGCTCACCGTGATACGGCAACATCCGAGGAAAGAACGGCCGCCCATTCACCGTCAATCGATCCAATTGAAACGCCACCGGCCAACGCGCCACTTCCTCAGTGTTCTGAGCAAGTGCGATGTCCTTTTGAGCGATCGGCTTCACGAAGGGTCCAAAGCGCAGGTCGTCGATCAAGAGTTCCGTCCGTCCGGAATCGAGAGTCACCTCTAAGATCACGCGATCAACCACCGCGTGACGCAAGTCGAGCGTCGTGGGCTTTAGCTCCGCGCGCAAGAGGCGCATTTGCTCCTGCATCGCTTTGGTGGGCGTCCCGACTTTCAGCTCCTGCCAACTTCCCGCCTTGCTGTACGAGTCGCCGCGCACCACCGTCTTCAGTTGTTGTGTCGGAGATCTCGGATCGACTTGCTTTGGAAAGACAACTCGCAGACCGATGCGAATTTTGCCGCCGGTCGCTCGCACTTGCATGTTGAGCTTCAAGTCGTTGATGGCCTGAGCATCGGGAAGCTTGTGATCGAGCACAATCTGTGTTGGCCCGCTCAACGCCTTAAACACAAACTTCTCGACCCCGCTGCCTTGATGAGCCAACTTCGAATTGGTCAGCCGAGTTTGTTGCACACCTTCCAACGAACTGTTGGACTGCCGCAGCTTCCAGGAAGTTTGATCGCTTTCAAAATCTTCGACGTACTCATCCGCATGCGTCGTGAGCGCGGACGTCAGCATGACCAACAGCGCTGCCGAGCGAATCAGCCAGCGAACTGGCCGACGCGCGAGCATGTGCGACGCTTTCTGCGGGTTCAATCCGTCCATGGATTTTGCGCGACCGGAACAACCGGACTTCCTCCGGTTGGAAATTGTTTACTTTGCGAAACGAACCTGTGTTGTTTTCTGACCACGAGGCTGAACACTCAGCAGGACCTCTGCACTCCATCCTTTTGCCGTAAGTCGCGGGTTCTACTAGGAGTTGCGAAACGAGCCAAGATGAGGTCTGCGCTAATCGTCGCGATCGATATATCCGGCCCCGCAGAGTTTCGGAAGTCGTAACACAAGACCAGCCTAGGGGTTTCAACTCAATGCTTGTGGAATCGTCTGACGCGGCACAGAATCTGATCCGCTTCCGACCGGACATCTTCCAGGAGCACACCCCAGAATGACCGCCACATCACGATTTCCTGAGACCGGTGAGAGCGACTTGCCTCGTGAATTAGTCGATCTCGCTCAAAAGATTGCAGACCTCCCCGAGCCTCTGCAAAAAGATCTAGAAGTCGCATACAGCCGAGTCGTCGAGTCCGTGCGTCGTCGACGACGAATTCTCGCGTTGGTGCAGGAAGCTCTGTCGCAACTGCGGCTCGACATCAAATATCTGATGTTCGATTTGGAAGTGACTCGCAAAGAGCGAGACGAACTCAAAATGCGGATGGAACAAGACTGATCCGCGCCGCTCTTTGACGGGCTTGTGTGCTGGTCCTACAACTTCGCGCTTCGGCAATGTCGCTGAATGGCAAAGCGCCGTTGAATGACGAGCGGGGACATGGCGAGCGATCATCTGGCGGACTGGCTGACTCAGTGGCACGACGTGCGTGAGTTGGTGCGTGTCTCTGCTGAAGTGGATACCGTCTACGAAATCGCCGCGATCACGGATCGTCTGCGAACCGATCAAGGTGGCCCCGCAATTCTCTTCGATCATGTGCGCGGGCAGACGACGCCGGTCGTCACCAATCTTCTGGGAAGCCCCCGCCGTTTGTCGGCCGCGTTTGGTGCAAGTTCGCTCGATGGCCTGTCGCAGCGCATCGACGATTGGCTGTCGATCTCGTTGCCGCGAGGCAAGCTCGACACCTGGAAATTGCTGCCGCGCTTGGCCGAGCTTTCGCATTGGCCGCCGACGGTCGTGAAGACGGGAATGTGTCAGCAAGTCGTGAAGCTCGGCCGCGACGTGAACCTCGCCGAGTTGCCCGCTCTGACGATGTGGCCGGGGGACGCCGCACCGACGATCACTTGGGGGCAGTTGCACACTCAGTCGCCGAAGGACGAATTGGCCGAGACAGAATCGGGCAGCGATCCGCGACGGCTGGTCTGCGTCGTGCCGCTGGAAGTGCGCGGACGAGACGGGTTGTTGATTCACGGCGATGAAACTTCCGAGTTGTGGTCGCTGCTGGCCGAGTACCGCTCGCGCGGCCAACAGATGCCGGTGGCGGTTGTGCTTGGCAGCGAGCCGCTCATGTCGATCGCGACGTGGGCTCCGTTGCCGGGGCGAACGGATCCGCTGGTCTTCGCGGGGTTCTTGAGAAATCGCCCGGTGGAATTGGTCGCGGCTCGATCAGTGCCGCTGACGGTTCC
>JAYVQJ010000925.1:0-4757 GCA_043777235.1 Planctomycetia bacterium | reverse complement strand
GCTAGCGCCGCGCGGCTAATTTGTGCGATCCGTATGAGAGTTGCTGGCTCAAGCAGAGGGAGTGACGATCAATGACAACGGCTCGCCCTCATTTTTGGTGGGTTCAGACACCATTGATTGCGATCGCGGCAGCGTTGCCGGATTTGGTTTCATTGGCGCTTCCCACTTCAGGGACACCGCCGAGGCCTTGGGAATCGCCGATCGTGGCGAGGGCTTGGTCTTGGGGAGCCACAAAGAATTTGGCGGCGTCGAATTGAACCCAGCGCCCGTGAGCGTTATTGGCTCAAGCTCGATTGCAGGCGCAGCATTGGTTCTTGGCTGATGGTGATCATACCCCGAGGTTGATTCAGATCGAGCGTGACCCAAATACAGAGGCTAACCAGCAGGATGAATCCACCGCCGGTCAGAAGTTCTCGTTCGTCGAGATGGCCGTGCTGCATTCCGATTTGGACCATCGCGACAATGGCCGACAGGCAGAGCAGGATCACGATGCTCGGCGGCAGGCGATTGCGAATCGCGGCGAGGCGGGCGTCGTGAGCGCTGGTCACATCGTTGAACGTGTTGACCAGCGAGACGGCGATGGGCGTGCCGTCATCAATCGCGAATTTGACCAGCGACTGCATTTCGCCGTGCATCCGTTCGTTCTCGGTGAGGGCTTTTTGCAGTTCTTCTTCCGTGTGGTTCACTCGGCGGATGGCGACCAAATAATCGACGTACTTCCGCAGAACCCTTCGGAGCCCGCCACGCACCGGTTCCTTTTGCATCTCGGCGCAGGTGGCGAAGTCTCCGATGGTGTTGGCGTGCTGGACGACCATTTGTCGGCGCTGCTCGTGCTTTTCCAGAGACATCGAAAACGTGAACGCCAACAGCAGGCCCAGCAATGCGATGCTGGCGTTGGAAAGTTGCGAGATGGCCTCGTTGCCTCCCTGCTTTTCGATGCGGCGAGTACGCCAGCAGCCGAACGCCCAACCGCCGCACATCAACAGCGCGACGCCGATCGCCAGAATCCAAGAGTCGATTTGAACGAGGTATTCGTTCATCATCGCTCCTCGATGACCGCTTCGACCCTACCGGAGCGGACGGCGTCGGCGAGGGCGGCGTGGTCTCGTTCGGATTGATCGGCGTAGGCGACGGCGAAATCGGCCACGGCTTCGTCGAAGTTGTCGGCGTTGCCGAGATAGCCGCTGAGCGTCGCGGCGTCGCCGGAGCGGGCGTGAGCGTTGGCCAACGCTCGACCGCAGAAGCCAGCGTACTCGACCATGTGCTTCGGTTTGAAAATCTCGACCATCGGTTTGATTTTCATGTCGCGCAACTGACGCACATAAAGCTGCGTGTTGTTTCGCCCCGTGGTCCAGCCGAGAAAGATGTCGCTGGCGGCTTGCATCAGCCGTTGACCGATGACGACTCGCTGTCCGGGATGGTCATGCTCGCTCTTGCCGGCATACGGCTCCAACACCGAGGCCCCCGCTTGCTTCACTTGCAGGAAGAGCGGGTCGTCATCTTCGGCGAGAAACAAGGCCACGCCGCAGGTCGTGCCGACGCTGCCCACGCCGACCACCTTCATGGCGACATCGATCATGCGATACTTGTCGAGCAGAGCACGGAGCGAAGGCCGCAACGATTCGCGGTAGGCAACTAACGCGTCGGGGACCACCTGTTCTCGCTCGTGCTGCTCGGCGGGAGGCAAGTGATAGATGAACGGCGGGTCGTCCTTGATGCGCGGCCGGTCGCCGGTGTGCTCCACCAACTTCGGATATTCGTGGTCGATGGCCGTGCGGGACTGCGCTTTCTTGAGTCGCTTCTCGCGAAGTTCTTTCAGTTCCGGGTCGGCGGTCTCTTCGATCAACGTCGGCACGTCGAGCTTCGCATACCACACTTCGAGCACGGTCATCTCGGCGAGTTCCGCGAGTCGTTCACGATACGATCGCACGACGGCGACCGCTCCGGCGCGAGAATCATCGGCATTGAAACGATTGTCGCGTCCCGCCAGCACGAAGCTGGTCGCGAGCCGCTTGATGTCCCATTCCCACGGAGCCGGCAGCGTTTCGTCGAAGTCATTGATGTCGAAGATCAATTGCCGCTCCGGAGTGGCGAACGTGCCGAAGTTCAGCAAATGGCAGTCGCCGCAGGCCTGAACGCGCAGCCCGGTCGTCGGAGTCCTCGACAAGTCCGATGCCATGATCGCCGCCGCTCCGCGAAAGAACGTGAACGGCGACACCAGCATTCGGCCGTACCGAATCGGGATCAACTCCGGCACGCGGCCGACGTTGGAATCGCCCAAGACGTCCATCGGATCGCGCCGATCCGCCGGTGGTGACCATCTGGCATGACTCGCTCTCGGCACGGAGCCTCGGAGGTCTTTACCAACGGCCACGCGTGCCGCACGCGGTACATAATTTGGTTCGCTCATGGCGGGGTTCTCGTCGGATGCTGCGAGATGAATGCTCTCAGCAGTCACGATATCCCATCGGCCTCGTTTTTTCGACGCGACGTCCTTCGATCCAATTCCCAACGATGCATGTGATCGCCGCTCGGAAGTTTTCATTCAGACATCCCGCCCGCTTATCATGGTGCAATGAGCACCACGCACAGCACCGAGTCTTCCGTTGCCGCTTTCATTGCCCGCTGGCAGGCGTCTGGTGCCGCCGAGCGGGCGAATTACCAACTCTTTCTGTCTGAGTTGTGCGAAGTGCTCGACCTGCCGCGGCCGGAGCCGACTCGGCCGAAGGTGGACGAGAACGCCTACGTTTTCGAGCGGGACGTCACGTTTCAGAACTTGGACGGCACCACGAGCAGCGGGCGGATCGACCTCTACAAGCGTGGTTGTTTCGTGTTGGAAGCCAAGCAAGGAAGCGAGCAAGTCCCCGATGACGAATTTGAACTCGCGGCCAAGCCGGCAAAGCTCAAGAAGGGGACGGCGGTACGCGGGACGAAGGGATGGGACGATGCGATGCTCAAGGCGCGGGGGCAAGCGGAGCAGTACGCTCGCGCGTTGCCCACGGATGAAGGTTGGCCGCCGTTTCTGATCGTGGTCGATGTCGGACACACGATTGAACTGTTCGCCGACTTCACTCGGTCGGGGAACATGGAACTGTCCCTTTCGATGACTGGTCCACAATTTTCAAAACGGAGTATTGCATTGACTACGAACAGCGAGATGCCCATAAGTAGCACTCAACGGAACACCCCGTACTGCGGTGAAGCATGGAGTCATTGATGCCTACGATGTCTGAGCCACGGATGCGGTACAAAGTCGTCAGCCAGGTAAAGGCAGACGGGGCAACCTACACGCCTCGGTTGCTGGCGGACTTTGTCGCATCACAAATCGTGCTTCGGGCCAGTGTGTCACTTGTCGATGGACCTCTCAGAGTCTTGGACCCGGCTGTCGGAGATGGCGAGCTGTTGCTGAGTTTGCTGCAACAATTGGACGATGCTGTGCTCCAGCGTGTTGAAGTGCATGGGTTTGACACGAATGCCGACGCCCTCGATCAGGCGGCGAAGCGATTGAGCCAATTGTTTCCCGAGGTGACCTTCCACTTCACGCACGAGAGTTTTCTGGAGCATGTGCTGGAGAACTATGGCGTTGATAACAGCAGCAGTCTTTTTCCCGTTGCCTCAGGCAAGAGCTTTGATTTCGTGATCGCGAATCCGCCTTACGTTCGCACTCAGATCATGGGAGCGGATCAAGCTCGCGAGTTGGCGCGGCAGTTCGGGCTTTCGGGCCGAGTCGATCTTTACCAAGCGTTTCTCATCGGCATGGCTCAGGTGATGCGACCGGGAGCTATCGCGGGCATCATCGTCTCGAATCGTTTCATGACGACGAAATCCGGCTGCGCTGTTCGCCAAGCAATTCTGAAGTGCTTTCAAGTCCGGCACGTTTGGGACTTGGGAGATTCCAAGCTGTTCGATGCTGCGGTCTTGCCAGCCGTGTTGCTTTTAGAAAAACGCCTCGGTCGAGACTCAGAGCCGTCTCGATTTACGTCCCTCTACGAGACCGCCGAAGCCACGACACAGCGAGCTACCAACGTGATTACCGCATTGAGCCACACCGGCACTGTCGAAATCGACGACGGCCGCCGCTTTACTGTGAAGCAAGGGCACCTCACGAAGACCAACGAGAGCGACACTGTCTGGCGTGTCGCCTGTGACGTGAGCGATTCCTGGCTCGATCAGGTGCAGTCGTGCGCTTGGGGCACGTTCCGCGACATCGGCAAAGTCCGAGTGGGTGTGAAGACGTGTGCCGACAAAGTCTTCATCCGCCGAGATTGGTCGAGCCTGCCGCTGACAGAACGCCCGGAGTTGCTGCGTCCGTTGATCACGCACCATATTGCTCGTTGCTTTCGCGCGGAGGCGACTGACGCACCGTGGCAGATTCTTTACCCGCACGAGTCCGTCGCGGGCGGACGGCGGGCGATCGACCTAGCCAAGTATCCGCAGTCATTGCGCTATCTCGAACAGCATCGCAGCGTCTTGGAAGACCGCAAGTATGTGCTCGATGCCGGGCGTCAATGGTTTGAGATTTGGGTTCCACAAGATCCGGGACGTTGGGCGGAACCGAAACTCGTGTTTCGCGACATCTCCGAAAAGCCGACGTTTTGGATCGACACCGACGGAGGCATCGTCAACGGCGATTGTTACTGGTTGGCGTGCGACGAACGCGCGAACGACGACTTACTTTGGTTGGCCTGTGCTGTCGCCAATTCAACCTTCATCGAAGCGTTCTACGATCATCGCTTTAACAACAAGCTCTATTCCGG
>JAYVQJ010000924.1:0-18680 GCA_043777235.1 Planctomycetia bacterium | reverse complement strand
GCCTCGAATAACGCGACGGCTATTTTGGTCTCGGTTTCGGTTGGGCGACGCGAATAGATCGACAGGTACAACGACTCGACGATCTCTGCAGGAGACTTTTCTGCTTTGGCCAACTCACCGGCACGTCCGACGTCGGACGTGACCTTGTTGAAGAGGTTTTCGCTGTTCATCAAATGCAGCACTTGGACGACGGTCGGTTCCGAGGTTCGTTCGCACGGCGGGTCTTGATTCTCGTTCGGGCGGCCGAAGGCATCGAGGAACATCGAATCGATTCGCACGTTCCAGAGTTCTTTGGACGTCGTGCCGGGAGCCATCGCGGCGAATGTTTCCGGGATGCCGGTGATCTGCGTGATCGTGTCGAGCAGCACTTCGCCGCGCAATCGCTGTCGGTAATGCCGCGAGTAGTTTCGCGTATCGACCGCGTTCCGATCGCTTGGCGCGGAACTGAGCCCGTAAACGTGCGAGGTCGTAATGCGGCGAATGAGTTTCTTGATGTCATAACCGTTGTCGCGAAAGTCGGCGGCCAGAGATTCCAGTAGCGGGCCGTTACTTGGTGGGTTTGACGCTCGCAGATCGTCGACCGGTTCGACGAGACCACGTTCCATCAGGTCGGTCCATACTCGATTGACCATGACTTGCGAGAAGAACGGATTGTCGCGCGACGTGATCCACGCCGCGAGGACATCGCGCGGGTCTTGATCGGCGGCAACTTCCGGAGCTTGTCCGAACAGCGGGCGCATCGGCATCACTTGCTGAGTCCCCGGATGCAGGACTTGACCTCCCTTGCCGGTGAAGATGAATTCTTCCGAGCCGCTGATCGGAGCCGAGATGCCGGTTCCCTTGCGTCCGATGCGACTGAAGTACGCGGCGAACGAATAGAAATCGTCCTGCGCCCATTTCTCGAACGGGTGATGATGACACTTCGCGCATTCCAACCGGATGCCGAGGAACAATTGGCTGACGATCGTGGTCAGCTCTTCCGGTTGTCGGCGATCGCGGAACATGTTCGTGCTGCCGTTTCGCCAAGTGCTCCCTTTCGCCGAGACCAGTTCGCGGACGAATTGGTCATACGGCTTGTTCTTGCGGAAGGCGTCCCGAATCCAAGCGTCGTAGTTGAGCACCGACTTGATCCCGACGTGATACGGATTCGGTCGCAACAGGTCGGCCCACTTGTTGGCCCAATGCTCGGCATAGTCCGGCTGAGCCAGCAGATGATCGACGAGCGCCTCTCGTTTGTTCGGCGACGGGTCATCGAGGAATTGTTTCGCTTCGTCGGCCGTTGGTGCTCGGCCGATGATGTCGATGAAGACACGACGCAAAAAAGTGTGATCGGGCGCAGGAGCGGACGGCGTCAGTCGCAACCGTGCGAGTTTCTGCCAGACTTGTTCGTCGATGAAGTTCTTGCGCGGCAGTTTCTCGTAGACGTCCTTGGGCACCTCATTCGGCAACGGCATCGACACCGTGCAGACGGCGATCAGGCTCATGTACCGAGCCATCACCGCCGACTCGCCGGTGATCGTGTTCGTCGAGATCACGCCGCTGTCGTTGACTGCCGCAATCGCCGCCTCGTTCGACTGAAACTGAGCCAGCCGAGTCACGTCGCGCGTCGTCCCATTGGAGTAATGAGCCGTCACCTTCAACGGCTTCTGGCTATTTGCCGCGAGCACCGCGTCGGTTGGCTCGACGCTGATCCGCTCCAGCTTCGGAGCGTTCACGACGGTTCGCGGCATTCCCGACAGCACCCAATTCCGCAACGTGGCGAAGTCGGGGCCGTTCGGGTCGAGTCGCTTTCCACCACCGTGCGGCACCGCGGCGGTCGGCTTGAGCAACAACAAACTCTGCTCCGGTTGCGACACCGACAGTCGCCGCCCGCGCGATTCTTTCGTCAGCGTGTCGAAATCGAAGTCCGGGTCGAACGCCAACAACGACAATTGAAACCCATTCTGCCCCCGCTGCTTGCCGTGACACGCTCCCGCGTTGCACCCGAACTTCGTAAAGATCGGCAGGACATCCAGCTCAAAGTCGGGAGTGGATGTCGCGGGCGTTTCCGCAGCGCCGTTGACCGTCCAAGCGGACAGGCACACGGTCAACCATGCTGCCGCACTGCGAAGAAAGATCATCAGTGAACCTCGGCGTGAGTGAAGGAGTCCCAAGATACCGATCCCAGACCCCGGTGCCTCTCGAAAAGTCACCCCGCAAGAGTAGTCGCGGAACGGCGATCAAATAAAGCCGGGGACAAAATTCCCCGGCGGAGATGGCTTGAGGAGTCCGTCAAGCGTCGCAGATCGACCGACCGGACGTTTTCTCTCGAAAAATCGCGCGCCGTTTCGCTGCAGCGGTAAAGGGGACAAGAGGTAAAGCAGCAAGCCGTAAAACCATCAAGACACCAAGTTTTCAGTTCTAGCTACACGAAAACCGTAGCTGGCGTTTTGGGAGCCGGGTAGGGTGCTGAAGTAGCGGAACGCGGACTGGCACTGGTCCGGGTAGTAGCCCCATGAGCCGCCACGCAAAACACGACCTTGGCCTGCATCTGGACCGAGTGGATCGCACTTCGGCGAATCGGCGTAGTATTCACTGCTGAACCTATCCTGGCACCACTCGCATACGTTGCCGTACATGTCGTGCAGCCCCCAATCATTCGCCGGTTTTTCGCCGACCGGATGTGTCGTGTTTCCGGAGTTCAGGTGATACCACGCGAAGTCGCGCAACCGTAATTCATGGTCGCCGAACCACCAGGGAGTAGTCGTCCCGGCGCGGCAGGCGTATTCCCATTCCGCTTCGGTCGGCAAGCGGTAGCCGTCACCGCCGACGATCTGCACCTCTTGGCCGATGACATTGTAGAACGCTTCACGTTTCTCACGTTTGCTGAGTCGATTGCAAAACACCACGGCATCCAACCAACTGACCTGCTCCACCGGTCGCTGACGGGCACCGCTGAAGCGACTGGGATTGCTGCCAACAACCTGCTGGTACTCGCCCTGCGTCACCGGATGGACTCCGAGGTAGAAGCCGCGCGTCAGCTCCACCTCATGCTGCGGACCTTCGTTACCACGCTGTCCCTCTTCATTTTTGGAGCCCATCAGGAACTGTCCTGCGGGAATCGTTGTCAACTTCATGCCAATGCTGTTGGTGACGATGTTAGGGGAAGTTTGCGGTGCAGGTTTTCCTTGATTTGCAACTGCGTGCATTTGTTGCGCACGGTTGCTGCCGTCATTCGGGGCGATCGACTTTGGATTAATCCGCTGCAAGAACGCGGGCAGGTCCGCGTAGTCTTCACCATAGACCAACGGGTATACGCGGCCGATCGGGGCGACGTTTTCATCTCTCCGCACGAGTCGGTAATGCCGATGCTCGACGCCGGCGGACATATCAATCGTCTTAAGCCAAGTGAGAAAGTTGCCGAAGTTCGGATCGCTCAGCCCTTCATCGCCGCAGCCGACAAACAGAAAACTCTTGGTTATGGCGAAAGCTTTCAGCACTGCCTGTATGTGCGGGTCTTGCCGCAGGGTTTCGTAGGATCGAATGCCGAGCACTATGGAGGCCGAATCTTCCCAGTGTCCGTGTAGGTGTAGCACTCGTGGTTCTTCACCGCGCAAAACTCGCGCGACAGTCGCCGAAGCGTTCCAGGTCGCATGTGCGATCTTGGTGACCTCTTCGATCAGACCGTCGTAGTTGGTCGTGATGAGCGGAATCTTCAGCGCGGCCAGCGCCCTAATCACGGTCCGGTCCGCTGGCTTCAGGTTCTCAAAAGTCGCTCGCAACCAGTTTTGCAATTCGCCGCCGCCATTCATACTAAGCTTGTTATGGACCAACTCAGCCGCTGCGATCAGCATGTCAGCCTCTGGCTGAGCCAGCAGATTGGTGACGCTCTGACACCATCCGCCATCCGCACCCACCGCCTGGCAACGTTTGTTGGCCAACTCAATCAAGTCGCGCCACGTTGGCGAGTTCTTATTGGTGGCCATCGAGACGCCGGAACCGATGATGGCAACCACATTCCGTCCCTTGATCATCTTCCGCAAGTCGACTTCGAATTCATGCATCACTGGCTCTCTTGTGCTCTGATCGTAGCGAATTCCAATTGGTCAGCGGCGATTCGAAATCCCTGAACTCGGTGATCGGGTATGCGCGGCTCAAACTATCGGCTCTATGGTCGTAATTCCAGTGTCCGTGAAACTCATGTGAGGACTTCCGGTTTGTGCCTGATTCCATTTCACGGTTAGCTTGACCGCCTGCGTCGGTGTAGGTGGTACCATCATCGAGGCCGCCGGCAGCAGGGCAGGGGTCGACTTGGGAATGACGGCTCTCACGACGATTCGACTCGCTGCGCTTGGAGCCGAACCGCTCGGCCCGATTAGAATCGCCAGCAACCTGCTGAGACTTGAGCAACAGATCAGAACACTCTCGACCGAACTCTCTCGACGAAAGGCTCGCCATGCGCAAGACAAGTTTGTGGATCGTTCTGTCCGCCGTGATCGTGTCCCTGACTGGGCTGCAAGCTCAGAAGTTTGGGCCGGTGAATCCTGATCCGAACGGGCCTCGGCCGATTGAAGCGGTCGATAGCCTTTTCATTGAGGATATGACGTGGATGGAAGTCCGCGATGCGATGAAGGCGGGCAAGGACACGGTCCTCGTTGCGACTGGGGGCATCGAGCAGAATGGGCCGTACCTCGCCGCGAATAAGCACAACGTCGTGCTGCGGGGGACGACTGAGGCGATTGCTCGCAAGTTGGGAAACACGTTGGTCGCGCCGATCATCGGCTTCGTGCCGGAGGGAGACATCGACCCGCCGACGGTTCACATGCACTATCCCTCGACCGTCAGTTTGACCGAGGACACGTACCGGCGATTGTTGGTCGATGTCTGCTCGTGTTATCGGACTCACGGGTTCAAGCACGTTGTGTTGATCGGCGACAGCGGCGGAAATCAGGATGGAATGAAAGCGGTCGCGGCGGAGCTCAACGCGAAATGGAAGGACGGCAAGACGACGTTTCATTTCGTCCCGGAGTACTACAACTACGGCGATCTCAAGGCTTGGCTGGAAGAGCGCGGCGTCAAGCAGCCGGTTGACGATGGCCTGCACGATGACTTCGCGATGACGGCGATTATGCTGAGCATCGACCCCACCAGCGTCCGCATGAAGCAGCGCGTCGCCGCCGGCAAGTTCAAGATCAACGGCGTGGACCTCGCACCGGTCGAGAAGACCATCGAGTGGGGCAAGAAGCTGATCGACTACCGTGCCGAGGTCGCGGTCAAAGCGATCCGCAAATCGCTGACAAAGTAGCCGGAATGCGCTAGCGTCCGGTTCAATCGGGGCTAGCGCCCTGCGGCTCAATCAACTCGCGTGCAGATCATTCTGAGGCGATGTCGCGGTCGGACATCTCGTCCTTTCGGCAGATCACTCACCAGCCATCGAACGTCACCACTTCTCAGCGACGGAGCCATCACATGAGCGACTACGTTTCGCAAATCGACTATGGCATGTTCATCATGCCGTTTCACCCGCCGGAGAAACCGCTGGCACAAGGGTATGACGAGGATCTCGAACTGATTGTCCTGGCCGAAGAACTCGGCTTCAAAGAGTTCTGGATCGGCGAGCATCACACGATGAAATACGAAACGATCGTGATGCCGGAAATCTTCATCGCGCGGGCGCTCGGAGAGACATCGCGCATCCGGCTTGGACCGGCACCGGTTTGTCTCAACCAACATCATCCAGCACATGTCGCCAGCCGATTGGCGTTCCTCGATCATCTTTCGAAAGGGCGATTGAATCTGTGCTTCGGCAACGGCAGCGTGACCGCTGATCAAGAGTTGTACGGCGTCGATCCCAAGGACGGCGGCCGCATGACGCTCGAGGCGCTCGACGTGATTTTGGATTTGTGGTCGCATGGCCCGCCGTATGAACACAACGGCGAGTTCTGGAAGTTCAAGCTGGAGAAATCAGTCGACCAAGAGTGCTTGATCGGTTTCATTCATCAGCCGTATCAGCGACCGCATCCGCCGATCGCGATGCCGGGGATGAGCCGGAATTCTTACACCATGAAGTTGGCCGGCCAGCGCGGGTATCAGCCGTTCGCTCACTGTTTGGTTGCCGGAAATGTGGTCGCCGATCAGTGGGTGACTTATGCCGCCGCCGCCGAAGAGGCCGGACGGACTCCGCAGCGTGCTGACTTCAAAGTCGCGCGGTCGATCTTCCTTGCCGATACGACGAAAGAGGCGGTTGCGCTGGCACGCACGAATTCACTCGGACGGAACTACGAGTACATCGGCGGCCTGTTCGACAAAGGACTCGGCCGGCGAATCTACAAACGCGATCTCGACATGCCGGATCGTGAGTGCAACCTCAACTTCCTGATGACCGAACAGATCATCGCCGGTGATGTCGATGAAGTCCTGCGTCGACTGTTGATGCTCATCGAAGAAACTGGCCCGTTCGGAACGCTGGTGCTGATGAGCTACGACTGGGACGACAAGGCCGCGTGGGTTCGCAGCCAGCAACTGTTTGCGAACGAGCTGATGCCCGCGCTGAACAAGGCTGTCTGCGGTGTCGCAGTCTGAGAGAATGACGAAGTCCCGATAAGTCTGCTGTTTCAGGGCAGGTTCATTGATTCTGGACGCTCGCGACTGAGACGACCGCGATCGCTGGACGCACAGCTTGGAGTTGTTCGCCCACGAGGTCGTGCCAGGATTATTAGCCGCAGGGCGCTCGCCGAGATTATTTATGGTGATTTAGTTCGACTGTCTGACTTACCGTAGGGTGGGACCAGCGGCGCTTCGCCGCGCCGGCCCACCAACGATTTTCTGCGAGAAGTCTGGTGGGCCGGCGCTCGAAGCGAGCTTGTCCCACCCTACATCGTCGCAAGTCAGACAGTCGAATTAGTAACCCGCAGCGTCAGCGAGGGCGTCGTCACGGTTCGCCCTCGCTGACGCGTCGGGTTACTTCGCGGCAGTCTGCTTCCTCCATGAGGAGTCCATGAATAATTCCGGCGAGCCCTCGGTTTGAATTCGCTTAACCGTGGGCTAGCGTCCTGCGGTTGATGAATGCGTTCCAACAGGAATGGCGGAGAACCACAAACCAAAGGAGACAACCTTGATCAGCACTCACATCAACCGCATGCGTGAAAAGCTTCGAGCCGGGGAGACTGTTCTCGGAGCTGGCATCACATTGACCGATCCGACCGTGACCGAGGCGTTGGCCAGCAGTGT
The DNA here is from genome assembly GCA_043777235.1 of Planctomycetia bacterium. Lineage (GTDB taxonomy): Bacteria > Planctomycetota > Planctomycetia > Planctomycetales > Planctomycetaceae > SXKJ01. Next base: position 11,471 of record JAYVQJ010000924.1, on the reverse strand, counting down.
CGATTTCTTTTGGATCGACTTGGAGCACAACGCGATGACCACCGAGTCGATGCTCGGCCATCTGATCGCCGCTCGTGCCGGTGGAGCGGCGTCGATCGTGCGGATTCCGAGCAACGATGTCGGCTGGGTCAAACGCGTGCTGGACTCCGGGGCTGAAGGGATCATCTTGCCGCGATCGTATTCGGCACGCGAGGCGGCCGAGTTTGTCTCCGCGTGCCGTTACCCACCGATGGGCACACGCGGCTTTGGACCGCGACGTCCGATGCAATACGGCCGGTTGCCGCAGCAAGAGTATTTGCAACAAGCCAATCGAGACGTCTTCGTCGCCGTTCAAGTAGAAACGGTCGAACTGCTTTCCGAGTTGGATGAAGTTCTGAAGCTGGAGGGTCTCGATTCGCTGGTGCTCGGTCCGCAGGATCTCTCCGGCTCGATGGGACGTCTCGGCGAGACCACGCATCCCGATGTCGTTGCGGCGATGCGGACAGTTGCTTCCAAAGCCAAGGCCGCCGGCAAGTTCATCGGCTCTGGACTCGGTGCGAATCCGGAATTCGCGCGAGTGCTCATCGACTGCGGCGTGCAGTGGATGCAGGCTGGCAACGACTTCGAGTACATGATTCGCGGCTGCGAAACGACGTTCTCTAAAATACGCACTTGAGCAAGCGCGTCGACTCGGTCCGCACGGTGAGGTCGACAAGGCGGCTTACGCCAGGATGTCATGCACGACGTTTCCGTAGACGTCAGTGAGGCGGAAGTCACGACCGGCGAAGGGATACGTCAACCGCTCGTGATCGAGCCCAAGCAGATGCAAGATCGTGGCGTGCAAGTCGTGAACGTGGACGGGATTTTCGACGGCATCCCAACCGAACTCATCGGTCTTGCCATACGCCATCCCACCTTTGACCCCGCCACCGGCCAGCCACATCGTGAACCCGAACGGATGATGATCGCGACCGTCGGCGGTCCCTTCGCGAGCAGGTGTGCGGCCGAACTCTCCGCCCCAGATCACGAGCGTGTCATCGAGCAGTCCGCGCTGCTTGAGATCCTGCAAAAGTCCGGCGATGGGAAGGTCAGTCGCCAGCGCATTTTTTTCGTGGCCGGCTTTGAGACCACTGTGTTGGTCCCACGGCTGAAAGCCACCACTCGTGTGATAAAGCTGAACGAACCGGACTCCGCGTTCGACGAGTCGCCGCGCGAGCAAACATTGCTTGCCGAACGTCTCGGTCGCCGGTTGATCGAGACCATATAGGTGCCCCGTCGCCGGCGTTTCTCCCGCAAGACTGAATGCGTCGGGAGCGGCCGTTTGCATGCGATAGGCCAATTCGAAGGAATCGATCCGAGCACTCAGCCGGCTGTCGTCGGCGCGGCTCGTCCAGTGAATCTCGTTGAGCCGCGCGAGTGCATCGAGTTCGCGCCGCTGCTGGTCGCGCGGAATCGGACTCGTCAGATTCTTGAGCGGATGATCGGGATTGGAAACAAAAGTCCCTTGGTACGCGGCCGGCAGAAAACTCGCACCGTATTGCCGCGCTCCTTCGATGATCGGACCTGGCCCGATTGCCACGAACCCGGGGAGATTGCGGTTCTCGGTTCCCAGGCCGTAAGTGACCCACGCGCCCAAACTCGGTCGCGATGAGACTCGCTCGCCGGTGTGCATCAGCAGGCATCCGCCAGGATGATTCGGATCGTCGGTGACCATTGAGCGAATGACGCACAGCTCATCAACGCATTGCGCCGTGTGCGGAAAGAGCGAGCTGACGTCGAGCCCCGACTCACCGTGCTGCTGAAATTTCCAAGGCGAGGCAAGCAGATTGCGCTGCTGACCGAGATACAGTTTCGGTGAGGGCTTACCGTCATCCTGAGTCAGTCGCGGTTTTGGATCGAACGTATCGACTTGCGAAGGACCACCGGGCATAAACAAAAAAATGATCCGCTTCGCACGAGCGGCGAAGTGCGGCCGTCGGATCGCCAACGGATCCTTCGCTACGAAGGCATTCGTATCATCTGCGGTTGCCGATTCATCCGCCAGCAGCGCCGCGAGAGCCAGCGCGTTGAAGCCGCCTCCGGAACGACGGAGCAGTTCTCGCCGTGTCAGCGGCGCAATACTCTTCGTTGCGGCAATGGCGAAGGCTTCTTTGGGATTGTCTTGGCTCATCGCATTATTTCGTTAAGGCCATTTTGTTGTTGGGCCGCGCAAATAGTAGACGGGTCACTCCGTGACCCGAATTCCGGTCACGGAGTGACCGATCTACATTGCGGCTTCGCCGAGTTCTCAATCGACATAGAGAAACTCATTCGTGCTCAGGATCAATTGGCAGTAGCGGACCCACGCCTCGTCTTTTCCTTCGCCCAGAAATGTCAGTGCGATGTCGATCTCCGCCTCCGATGGCGGACGGCCGAGCGTGATTTCATAGAGTCGCCCGATCCGTTCTCGATGGCCCGTTGCGGATGCTTCGCTTACGACCCGTTCAGCAAGTGCTTTCGCCAACTCGGACACCAAGGGATCGTTCATCAGGAACAACGCCTGCGGGGCGACGATTGATTCCGTGCGCCGCTCGATGATGCCGCTGCAATCGGAAGCATCGAACAGCGGCCCGAATTCGGCGGCCTTCGCTCCCGTTCGCACGGACATCAAATAGCGGCTGCGTCGCGGTGTCGTCACCGGTTGAAACCCTGGACCGCCGGGTGTGTTGTCTAACTGCGCGGAAACCGCCAGCAGATTGTCCCGCAGTGACTCGGCTTCCAATCGCCGACGATTCGCACGCCAGAGCAGTCGATTCTCAGGGTCGGTGGTGAGCGCCTTTTGAAATTGTTTCCGGTCTTCCTCGTTCAAGATCATTGGCGATCCCGAACTTTGTTGATACGTGCTCGACAACATGATCAATCGGTGCATGGCTTTCACGGACCAACCCGATGACACGAATCGCTCGGCGAGATGATCCAATAATTCGGGATGGCTGGGCTGTTCTCCCATCACTCCAAAATTCGTCGACGTCCGCACGAGTCCCGCTCCGAAATGGTGCTGCCAAAGACGGTTCACCATGACTCGCGCCGTCAGTGGATTCGCGGGATGCGTCAACCAACTCGCGAGTTCTCGTCGTCCGCTGCCGGCTCGAATGACGAATGGTTCGGCACCGGCAATGATCTTGGGGACTCCGCGCGGCACGGTCTTGCCGGGCTTCAGGTGGTTGCCTCGCAGATACACGACGGCGTCATGGAATCCGGCATGTGGTGTTCCGGACGGACCGCCATCTTGAACGACGACGGCCTGCGGGACATCGATGGGCACCGTCTTTTTCTTGAGCTGCTCCAGTTCTTGGCGCAGCGTGGCGAGCCGTTGACTAAATTCCTCAGGCAATGATTTCTCTCGCTGATCGGGACCGAGTTGAAACGGTCCCAGAGACGAGACCAGTTCCTCGTACAAGTCGCCGATCGCATCGACTGGCAGTCGGACTTCCGCACCGTCACGCCATCGCGCGGTCAGTTCGGCTTCGAGGCGTATGCGGTCTGCGTCATCCACTGACATGGAATAGGCACGCAGTTCGGCGATCTCGCCTTGAAAGCGAGTGCTCGATCCCGAACCCGGTCCCCCGATTCGCAAAGCGGTGATGAAGGGATCGCTGGAAACAGAGTCGATCCCTTTGTTCGCTCCGACCGGCTGACCGTTCCGATAGACGGCGACGCCAGTTGGTCCCCAAGTGATACAGAGGATTTGAAAATTCTCCGGCGCGGAATCAGTCGGTGCGGGAACGACCACGTCGCCGCTCGCCCCGTTGCGTCGTAGGATGCAATGCAACGAGCCCGCTCCGTCGGTCATGATTCCCAAGCCGTGTTGCCCGACGGACGAATCTTCCCAACCGACCAGTCGCTGGCCTGGCCCACCCTTCGGATCGACTCGGTAGACGACAAACAAACTGCCGGTTGGAGGAACGCTTCCAGGAACTTGCAACAACTCTTTGCCGGAAAATTGAAGCACGTCTCTCGGCTTGCCACGCAACATCACGGTGGAGACGGCGGGAGACGACACGTCGACAACAGGAACTCCGTTGGCCGCTGCACGACCGCGATTCGGCCAGACAGTGACTTGTCGAGCCTCGTTTGTTTCCAAGCGACGGTCATCGCTCTGCAACCGCAAGCCCTCGCTCTCCGCGAGCTTCGTGGGCGCAGCGCTGCGCACACCGTTTATCTGACGTTCGACGGCAAATGCCGTCAATTTTGTTGAGAGTTCCTGAACTCGTTCTTTTTCTTGTGGCTGTCCCGCTGCGTCACGAATCGTCTCGAACGCTCGGTGCGGACGCCGTTCTTCGAAATAACGACCCCAGCGTGATAACGGTCCCTCTTCAAGACCTCTTGCCTTCGCGAATTCCGCCGCCGTTTGCTTCTCTCTGTCCTCGGCTCGAACGAATTCCCAAGCAGCCAACAAGTATCGAGAAGAATCTTGAGCGACCCGCCGTTCGAGCAGCGCTCGGTACTCACGATCGGCCAGCGTGGCGACGTCGTATGACAGTGCGGCCAGTCGTGCTTTGTTGCGCGTCTGTTCGGCTTCGCGGGCGGTGATTTCGGTGGGAGCGATGAGTGGCACGCGGACCAACGGCGTGTTTCCTTTCACCGGTCCTGGAATCAACCGCGTGCTGAAAAAGATTCCCGCTAGCGAATAGTAATCCTCGGTCGAGATTGGATCGAACTTGTGATCGTGACAACGAGCACACGCCAACGTCAGTCCCAAGAAGGCGCGGCCCACGACGTCGATCTGATCATTGACGTAGTCCGCAATCATCTGCTGCTTGTCGACGTCCCCCGGCACGAAATCGGCGATCGCCAACATCCCGGTGGCGACGAGCGCATCGGCGTCGATCCGCGCGGGGTCCGCAGGCTGCAACAGATCCCCGGACATCTGTTGCGTGACGAATTCCGAGTACGACAGATCTCGGTTGAACGCGGTTACCACCCAATCGCGATAACGCCACGCTTCCCGAAAATCACTCTCCGCCGGCAATTGGATCAGATCGCGTGCGTCGGTGTAGCGAACGACATCCAACCAATGTCGCCCCCAACGTTCGCCATATCGTGGTGAAGTCAACAAGCGATCGACGACTCGGGCAAACGCATCCGACGATTCGTTCGCCAGAAACTCGTCGACCTCTGTCGGTGTCGGCGGCAGTCCTGTGAGATCAAACGTCGCTCGACGAATCAGCGTTCGCTTGTTCGCCGGCCATGACGACTTTAATCCATGTTCTTCCAACTTTGACCGAATGAATTGATCAATCACCGACTGTGACGCTTCCGCACTCGGCACTCTCAGAGGTGCCTTCGCACGCACCGGCTGAAACGACCAAAACAATTCCGCCTCATCCGCCGCCAGCAATCCCCGCGCAGGCCAGCCGACGATCCCCCACGAGCCAAGGAACAATAGAAAGCAACAGGTGTGTGTACGACACGTCATGCTCGCCATCGTAACTCATGCTCGCTCCGCGAGAGGAGATCTGGGAAAAGATCACTCGCGGGTTTGTTGTGCGACGAACACTGCCGGTATTCGAGTGTTCGCAAATGAAAGGCACGCCCAGAGGGATTCGAACCCCCGACCTACGGATTAGAAATCCGTTGCTCTATCCAACTGAGCTATGGGCGCAAGCGGCTATGTTTTCAATGAATGATCGCGATGATTCGCGGCCACAGAGTCTGTTTCGGCATTGAGGGTGACGTCACACTCCGAAAGTATTTGGAACAATGCGATGATCTGCAAGCTGGTCGGACATCACGAGCGCAGAGCGTACGACTGGCGGTTTCTGAGCGAAGGAATTGATTCATGATTCGACGCCTGCTACTCGCGATGAACTGCCTGTTGTTTTTCGGAACGCTGAGTCAAGCCGAATCGTTTGACTTGCTGATTCGCAACGGCCGTATTGTGGATGGCACGGGCAATCCGTGGTTTCACGGGGATGTCGCCGTGCGTGGGGATCGCATTGTCGCGATTGGTCGGATTCTTGGCGCGACAGCCAAACGCGAGATTGATGCGAAAGGCTTGGTGATCGCGCCCGGATTCATCGACATGCACTCGCATTCGGATTTCGTGCTGTTCGAGGATGGCGACGCACAGAGCAAAATTCGACAAGGGGTGACGACCGATGTGCTGGGCGAGGGGAACTCGCCGGGACCATTTGTGAATCAATTGTCGCCGCGGGCCGTCACGATCAACGGAGAGAAGCTGGAATTGCGGACGATGCGAGACTACTTCGACGCGATCGACCGAGCGAAGGTGTCGATCAACGTCGCGTCGTATGTCGGGTTCAGTCAGGTTTGGGAGTGTGTCATGGGACGTTCGCATCAACGCCCGACGGCGGAAGAGTTCTCCGAAATGAAGAACCTGATCGCTCAAGCGATGCAGGACGGCGCGTTTGGATTGTCGAGCATGCAGATGATGCCACCGGGGTCGTTGGCGACTACGGACGACGTCGTGGATTTCTGCAAAGTCGTGCGTGAGCACGGCGGATTGTTTTCGTCGCACATCCGCAACGAGGGCTTGGGCATCTTCGATTCCGTGAAAGAAACGATCTCAATCGGCGAGCGGGCAGGCGTGCCGGTGGACATCATCCATCTGAAGATCGCCGACCAGAAATACTGGAACCGCATGTCGGAGGTCGTGGCCTTGATCGAGGACGCTCGTAAGCGCGGCGTCAACGTGCAGGCGAACGTGTACCCGTACACGCGAGGCAACAATGATCTCGCCAGCATTGTTCCGCCGTGGGCTCATGAGGGTGGCCCGCAAAAACTGATCGAACGCCTGAAAGACCCAGCCGAACGAGCGAAGATCAAGCGCGATGCCGAAGAAGGTCTCGACGGCTGGTACAATCATTACACCGCCGTCGGCCGTGATTGGAGCCGGATGCTGGTCAGCGCGAACAACCGTTATCGCGGGCTGACGATGGATCGCGTAATCGCTCAACGGAGCGAAGGCCGCGATCCCAAGCCCGATCCGCTCGACGTGCTGTTCGACATTCTGATTGAAGAGCGTGGCTCGGTCAGCACGGTCTATGCACATCACACCGAAGAGGACATGAACCTCGCGCTCCAACAGCCGTGGTGTTCGGTCGGTTCGGACGGATCGGCACTCGCGACGACCGGGCCGCTCCGCCGAGGCAATCCGCATCCGCGCAACTTCGGCACGTTTCCGCGAGTGCTTGGTGTCTACGTCCGCGAGTTGAAGCTGCTGACGCTTGAGGATGCCGTCCGCAAGATGACATCGCTCAACGCCGCAAAGCTTGGCCTGCAAGATCGCGGACGTCTGCAAGCCGGAGCCTTTGCCGACATCACGATCTTCGATCCCGATCGAGTTCTCGACAAGGCGACGTACACGGAACCGTTTCAGGACAACGTCGGCATCGAGTACGTAATCGTCAACGGCCAGGTGGTGCTCGATCACAACCGCCACACGGGCGCTCGACCCGGCCGAGCACTTCGTCGCCGCTGATCAGTCGATCGTGTCCGCTGCCGACGAAGTAAACCCGCAGAGAAAACATGCAGTTTCAAAACTGGCTACTGTGAAAGTAGACCAGTCACTCCGTGACTGGAATCTTCGAGTCACGGAGTGACTCGCCTACTTTTTCTGCGGGACTACTTAAATCCCGGCCAGCCGATCTTTCGAGTCGCCGAACTGGGGCAGTTCCAGGCCCATGCGGTCCATCAACGAGAGGTACAGGCTGCAAAGCTTCCGCTTGTCGTTGCCGGATTGCAGATAGTCCAACGAACGGCCCGTCTTCAATTCGCCTCCGAGACCACCGGCGAGGACCAGCGGGACTTGGTTGCCGTTGTGAGCGTTCCAATGTTCGGAGACGAACATCAAACATGAGTTATCGAGGACGGTGCTGTCCCCTTCCTGCATCTTCGAGAGGCGGTCGATGAGATAGGCGTATTGCTCAACGTGGAATTTCACGATCCCCTGATACTCGGGGCCTTCGTTCGAGTGCGAGTAGCTGTGATGGTCATCGCGCACGTTGAGGAACGGGTAGACCTGCCCCGACAGGTCGCGTGACAGCAGCAACGTGGCGACTCGCGAGCGGTCGGTCTGAAAGGCCAGCGCGATGATGTCGCACATCAGCCGAGCGTACTCGCGGAAATCTTTCGGCTGGCCGACCGGCGGGCGCTGATCCGGCGTGACCTTCGCGGCGGCTCCGTCGTCGTCTGCCTTTTGGCGATTGAGCTTCTGCAAACGTTGCTCGGTCTCGCGGACCGAGGTCAGGTACTCGTCGATCTTCACTTGGTCGGAACCGTTGACCTTCAGCCGCAAGCTGCGAGCCTCTTCCAGCACTGCATCCAGGATGCTCCCTTGCAGCTTGCCGGTCTGACTGCCGAAGAGACTGTCGAAGGCGAGCGACGGATACAGCTCGATCGGGATCGGTGAATCGGGCGTGCGCCACGAAATGTGCGAGGCGTAGACCATCGAGTATTGGCTCTCGTGAAAGCCGCTGACCGGCTGTTCGCAACCGAGAACCAGGCTCGGCACCAGCGTCTCATCGTCGTAATGAGCGGCCAGCTTTTGATCCATGCTGACGCCACCCTTGATGATGCTCCCGCGATGCAGATTCGCTCCCGACAGAATGTTCCCCGTGCAGCGAGCATGACCGCCGTCCCCTTCGCGATTGAAGAGGCCGTTGATGACGTTGAGTTTCTCTTTGAACGGAGCCAGCGATTCGAGCGACGCTCCCAACTCCATATCGCGGCCGTCCCCTTTGGACCACCAATGCGGAGGCGAGATGCCGTCGCCAATAAACATGCAGGCAAACCGCTGCGGAGTCTTCCGCTTCTCGGCCGCAACCGTTTCACCACCAAACACCGAAATCGATTCCAACCACGGCAACGCGACCGAAGCCCCCAAACCTTTGAGCAACAAACGGCGCGAGATGGCGGGCTGATTCGTTGGCATCGAAAAGTCTCCTCGGTGGAACTGAGTGTCAGGTGGGCCGATTTCGCCGAAATCGGCGAGCGGACTTCGGCGAAGTCCGTCCACATTTTCATTTGAAATCACGGCCGCGTTGATCGCGGAACACCGGGCTGGTCACGACCGCTTCAAACAGCGGCGTAGAACGGTAATCGGTTTCCTGGAGTGTTGCCTCCATTTTCTCCAGTAAAACTAAGTCGGAGAGTTGCAGCGAACGGCCGAGCGCGTAACCGAGCAGTTTGCGATTCAGCGTCTTCGTGAATTCGGCTCGGCGATGTTTGGCGAGGTACTCGGAGAACTCGGCCACGCCGCGAGCTTGTTCGCCGGTTGGGAGCTGGACCGCGTTGTCGATCGCTCGGCCGGCGAGGTCTTTGTTGCGGCTGCGGCCGATCGAATCGAAGCCTTCCATCGCCAGGCCGATCGAGTCGAACCGGACATGGCAGCGAGCACACTTCACATCGTCCGTGTGCATCGCGAGCAACTGCCGGATCGTCTTGCCGTCGGTGTCGGTCTCTTTGGCCGGCAAGACCGCGACATCGGGAGGCGGAGGCGGGATGTGCTCGCCGAGCAATTTGTGGACGACCCAGAAGCCGCGCTTCACCGGGCTGGTCCGCTGCGGCTGCGAGTTCTTCGTCAGAAAGACCGCCATGCCGAGCAACCCGCCGCGACCTTTTTCATGCAGACCGGTCGCGAGTTTCCAATCATCGTCGCCTCCTTGAAACGGCAGGCCGTAATGTTGCGCGAGCCGCTTATTCACGAAAGTCGTGTCGCTGCGCAGCAGTTCGGTGAGTGGCAAATCGTTCTGCAATAGATGCGTAGCCAGCCGCGTTGGCTCTTCAAACATTGCCTGCTTCAGCGAGTCATCGAACGCGGGGAAGACCGTGCGGTTCACAGCTTCGGCCTTCGGAAAATCTCGGTAGTTCAACCACTGACCGAAGAACTCGAGCGCGAAGCCGCTGACCTTCGGCGACTTCAACATGCGGCGCGTTTGTGTCCGCAGCGTCTCTTCGTTGTTCAACTGCCCGGCCTCGGCGAGCGTCAGTAATTCGGCATCGGGGATCGACGACCAGAGGAAGAAGCTCAGTCGTGACGCGAGTGCGAGATCGGGCAACGGCTTCGTTTCGGCCCCCGGCGTAGCGGCGTCGGCCAGATAACAGAAGTGCGGCGAGACGAGGATCCGCACGACGGTCGCTCGCACGGCTTGCTCGATACCCAGCGACTCCGGCTTCGCGGCCTCGTGGAAGAACTGCGTCAGCTTCTGCTGTTCCGCGTTCGTAAGCGGCCGTCGATATGCGGCCTTCGCGAACTCTTGCAGCCGCTGTTCATAGATCGGAACCGCTGCTTGCCATTGAGCCGCTCGACGTCGCAAGCCGGTTCGGAAATCTTCAAAAAAAATGTGGATCGGATGATTTGCGATCTCGTCAGCGGCACCCTTCACGCCGGATCGTGCGAGGTAAATCTGTTCGAAGCGATTGAGCGTCGCATCGGTTGTCAGTTCGGGGTCTTCCTCTTTGATCGAGTCAAAGTCCGGGTGCTTCATGAAGTTTCGCTCGGAACGTTCAAAGAAGACGAACCCGCGCAGCATCTTCTCGGTGACTCCCGTGACGAAATACAGCTCGCCCCACAGCCGATCGAGTTCGCGATTCTCCGCCTCGCTCAACACCAACTGGCAGAGCGGTTGATCGTCTCTGAAGAAACCTTCGATCAGATGGAAGCCTGCCGAAAGCCCGCGCGTGTCGTCAGCGAAGTAAAAACGATTCGGAAACAGCTTGCAGAACGCTTCGCCCGATGCGGTGAACTCGCGAGCGATCGCGTGCTCAGGATTGATGAGCAGCAGCCCCGTAACGAAGTCACTCCGTGACTTCGATTCCGAGCGTGCGTTGGATGTTGACTTGTCGTTGGGTGCCGATGGCCCGACCGAATGCGAGTCACGGAGTGACTCGCCTACGAATTCAATCGTCGCCATCCCCGCTGGTGAGTTCGTGCGATCTAGGACAGCCTCGCCAAAAATATTCTTCGGGATCAGTTCGCCAAACGCCTTCGCCGGAATTTCGATCGTCACAGTCGACGGCACTTTGAGTACCAAGCTGTCCTCGTCCACCTTCTGAGCGAGCGGGTGAGTTCCCCAATTGAGTCGCTGCAACTCGTCCGGCGCATGCTCGGCCAAGAACACTCGCAGCGGTGTGTTCTTCGATTTGTTCGACGGCGGCGGTTCTGAAGTCGTCAGCGTTAGCCCTTTCAGAATGACGAAGCCATCACCCGTCGCATCGCCGACGGATGAAACTCGCAAACTCAACGTGACCGGCTTGTCGGCGAGTTTGGACAAGGCCAGATTCAGCTTCCGATTGTCCGCGACGACATCGGGGCCAAACGTGTTCCGATTCGCCGCCGTCTTCTGACGACGATCAATGTGCTGCACCGGGCCGTTCCCCGCGTTGCCGACGATCGCCTCGGTTTCCCGGAGGCAAAGCTGAGTACTCAATCGCTGAATGTCGTTTGCCAGCGCCGTGATTTCCGGCCGATGGCCGTGAGCCGATGGCCG
>JAYVQJ010000923.1:0-4775 GCA_043777235.1 Planctomycetia bacterium | reverse complement strand
TGAGATAAACCGTCTTCGATCCCGGCAGATGATCGAGAGCACCGGTTTCAATCCGATGCACGAGACGCATTGGCTCGCCGCGTGCCGGCACGCAATAGAAAAACCGCCGCGACGTGACCGGCATCTCGCCCATGCCGAGCACTCGCCGAGCCAGCACGTTGCTGCCACGAAAGTCATACAACAACCAACCATCGAAACCGAATCGCTGCAAAGCCTCTTGAATCGCGGGCAGGTCAAACATGAATTCTCCTGATGAAGAAAGACCGCTAATGCTCGCTAATCGGCGCTAATGAATTGCGATGCGGTACTCTCAGATTAGCGGCAATTAGCGAGGATTAGCGGTTTCAAATGTGTTGAGTCTTCGTTGAACCCGCGCTTACGGTTCTTTCGGCAACGCTCGAATCCAGCGTTCGATCAACTCGACCGCTTCGGTGTCGATCACATTGCTGGCGATGTGCGGCATCCGGCCGAGGCCGGTTTTTTTCATGCGGTGTAGAACCATTGACCGTGCGGGATCGCCGGGGACGAGGACTTTCGGATCAGACAACTCGAACAACCCTTGCCCCGGCCGCACACCGACGGTTCCGGTCTCTGCCAGCGGCATCGACGCCAACAGGATGAACTCGGCATTCCCGCCGCCCCACTTGCGATGACAGTGCGAACAATTCGCGTGCAGATACGACCGCGCGCGGGCGTCGAGCGATTGCCGCTCATCGTGATAATCCGCCAGCGGCGGATGCGCTTCCTCCGGTTTGGCAGGGAGCGGCTTCGTGAAGTAGCCGAGATCCTCCAGATGCTTGAGCTGATTCTTCGGCTTGCCGTCGCCGTAGTCGAACTCGCGATTCATCTGCGCCGTCGTCGCACCGAGCACATACTTCGCCGCCATCGTGTGACAGAGCGTGCATTCGGCTCGGCTGGGGAAGTGCCATTTTTGTTCGCGCACGCCGTTCGGTGCGGACTTGTCCGTAATCTTGAAGACGCGGTCCGCCCCCTTCGCCGCCAATAACTCAGCGTCGGTTTGCTCGTCGTTCCAAACGTAGGTGTAGCCGTTCCAAACTTGCGCACCGTACTCGTCGTCGTTGCCCGGCATCTTGATGTGATGCAGCAGCCGAGTCTCCAGCCGTCGCTTGCTCTGCGGATTGCCCGGTTCGGTTTCGAGCGAGAAAGTCTTCACAAAGACGGTCCCATCCGGGAATCGCCAACCGGGCATGTTGCCCGGTGCTTGAGCGGGATACGTGACCGCATCGAATTCGATCTTGCCGTCACCGGGGACCGCCATGAACCGATCCTTGATCGCTCCATCGGACCACAGCGGAGCGATCACGTCATACGGCATGACTCCGGCCGCCGGCTTGTGATCTTTGACGCTGGTGAAAAGTCCTGTCTCGCTGAGCTTGCGCGGGAACTGCGGGGCGTCACTCTTCGGAGGCGGCTGTGGCATCAGCCGATGCAGTCCACCGCCGGCGAAGTCGACGAACAGAATCTCGCCGTCGGCGTCAGTGATGATCTCGACGATGCGGACTTGCGTGTCGCACAACTCGCGATGCTCGGTGACTTTCTTGGTCTTGTCGTCGTAGCGCAGCATCCAAACTTTGCCGGTGTCGTAATCGCCGTAGATGTACGCTCCAGTCAACTCCGGCAATCGTTTGCCGCGATAGACCCAGCCGCCGGTGAGTGATCGAAAGTCCGAATGCGAATGCTCGACGAGCGGCGCGACGAATTCACCCGGCCCTTTCGGTCGTTCTGGGCGAAAGGGATGCGCTCCCTCGCGAACACTCCAGCCGTAGTTGCCGCCGCGCTGGATCAGGTAGACCATCTCCCACAAGTCTTGTCCGACTTCGCCGGCCCACAACTTCCCGGTCGGCGGATCGAACGAGAACTTCCAAACCTGTCGATGTCCGAACGACCAAATCTCGCCACGAGCCTTCGCATCGCCGACGAACGGATTGTCCTTCGGAATGCCGTAGGCGCGATCGCCTGCTGGATGATCGACGTCGATGCGCAGAATCGCGCCGAGCAAATCGCTGATGTCTTGACCGGTCTGCAAACTATCCGCGATGCCGCTGCCATCGCCGGTGACGAGATACAGCATCCCATCCAAACCGAACCGCACGCATCCGCCGTTATGTCCGCCGGAGGGCCATTCGAGGATCAGCTTTTCGCTCGCGACGTCCGCTGTGAGTGTTTCTCCGCGCGCGACGGTCAGCCGAGTCAACCGGCTCCCTTTTTCGGATGGATTAGCCGGGTCCGCGACGCTCGTCACGAACAGGTATCCGTTCTTCTCAAACTGCGGATGCGCGACGATGCCGTAAACGGTTCGCTTCAGATCGACGACCAATTGCGGCTGCGGTTCCTTGTTCGACGCATCGAGCACCCAAATCTTCCCCGGCCGCTCGGCGACCAGCAGCCGCTTCGATCCCGGCACGAGACCCGCCGACAACGGCTCGAACAACTTGAGCTTCGGATAAGCAAGCTCCAACCGATACGGATCCGGCGGCTCGGCCGAACCGACGACCTTCGAGGTTGTCCACAACGTGCGTTCGGCTGCATTCGCAAACGAACCGCACGCCATCAGAGTCAAAACTACAACAACCGCAAGTCGAGTGCATCGCCAACGCATGATCGCCTCCGTCGAATCGTGACCGAACGAAATCGGCGGCGAGTCTATTCGGGCGAGACGCACGATCTCCAGCGTCCGAGACTACGGCTTCGGCACGTCGGTCTTGATGTGCAGATCGCGGAGTTGTTTGGTATCGACGTCCGCTGGCGCGCCGGTCATTTGATCGGCAGCTTTTTGAGTCTTCGGGAAGGCGATGACTTCGCGGATGTTGTCGTTGCCGAGAAACATCATCACCCAGCGATCCAGGCCCAGCGCGATGCCGGCGTGGGGGGGTGCTCCGTGAGCCAGCGCGTCGAGCAGGAAGCCGAAGCGTTCTTGAGCGACTTCCGGGGTGACTCCAATGAAGTCGAAGACTTGCTGTTGCACGTCGGGGTCGTGAATTCGAACGCTGCCGCTGGCCGCTTCGTAGCCGTTGCAGACGAGGTCATACGACTGAGCACGCACGCGGCCGGGATCGGTCTTGAGGAACGGCAGGTCGTCCTTCACCGGGTTGCAGAATGGGTGATGTTCGGCGTCCCACTTTTGTTCGTCTTCGTTCCAACCGAAGAGCGGGAACTCAACGATCCACGCGACTTTCATCGAGCCGGGGTCGTACAGATTCAATTCCTTGCCGAGTCGGATGCGCAGCGAGGCGAGCGCGGCGGACGTGACTTTGTTGCTGTCGGCGACGCACAGAATCAGATCGCCGTTTTCGGCTCCGAGCTTGGCAATGATCGCGTTCAATTGGTCGTCGTTGAAGAACTTCGTGATCGACGATTCGAGCTTGCCGTCCTTCATCTTGAAGAAGGCGAGACCTTTCGCGCCGTAGATTTTGACGAACTCGGTCAGATCGTCGATCCCTTTGCGACTGTACTTGTCGGCGGCTCCCTTCGCGCACAGGGCGCGAACTCGGCCGCCGTTGGCGAGCGTGTCCTTGAAGACGCCGAAGGTCGAGTCCTTGACGATCTCGCCGAGGTCTTGCAGTTCCATGCCGAAGCGCAGGTCCGGCTTGTCGTTGCCGAAGCGTTCCAGCGATTCGCGATGTGTCAGTCGAGTCAGCGGCAACGGCAGCTCTTCGTTGCGGATCTCTTTGAAGAGGTGCGCCATCAGTCCGTCGATCGTCGACAGGATGTCTTCCTGCTCGACGAACGCCATCTCGACGTCGATCTGTGTGAACTCCGGTTGCCGATCGGCTCGCAGGTCTTCGTCGCGGAAGCAGCGAGCGATCTGCATGTAGCGGTCGTAGCCGGCCATCATCAGCAACTGCTTGTAAAGCTGCGGCGATTGCGGCAACGCATAAAACTGTCCCGGATGCACGCGGCTGGGGACGAGATAATCACGTGCCCCTTCCGGCGTGCTCTTGCCGAGCATCGGCGTTTCGATGTCGAGGAAATTTTGCTTGTCGAAGTAGTCGCGCACCGCCTTCGTCAGCTTGTGTCGCAGGATCATCGCCTTCTGAAGCTGCGGACGTCGCAAGTCGATGTAGCGATACTTCAGCCGCAGCTCTTCGTTCGGCAACGTCGAGGAACCCGGCTCGAACGGCGGGACTTTCGACTTGTTGAACAGCTCAATCGTTGCCGCTTCGACTTCGATCTGCCCGGTCGCGTGCTTCGGATTCTCAAGTCCTTCGCCGCGCGGCGAGACCTTGCCAGTCGCACCGATGACGAACTCAGATCGCAATGTCTGAGCGATCTCGAACGCCGCCGCTTGATCCGGTTCGATGACGATCTGCGTGATCCCGTAGCGGTCCCGCAAGTCGATGAAGATCAATCCGCCATGATCCCGCCGCGAATCGACCCAGCCACAGACCGTGACTTGTTTGCCAACATCGCCAAGACGCAATTCCCCGCACGTATGAGTCCGCAACACAATCTACGATCCTTCCGCAAAAGCCCAGCGAGTCAGCTCGCTCCATCGTTAAAGCCACATCGATTTCCCAGCGAAAATCGGGGCGGAGGGTACTGGCTCGCAGCCTTCAGTCGCAACGGCGGAACACGAGCGGCAGCGGTTCGGCAAGACAGATCCTCAATCCGGCGGCGGCGCTGTCAGACACACGCGTCTGACAGAGGCGACACCTTCGATTTCTTTCGGTCCAATCATCCCGTCCAACACTGGGTTGACGACAAGCTTTTGAGGAGGGCTGCCATCTCGTGTCTACCTTCGCGCTCTTCGCGTC
>JAYVQJ010000922.1:0-4785 GCA_043777235.1 Planctomycetia bacterium | reverse complement strand
CGAGGAAGACAACCCGCGGCTAGCGCCTTGCGGCTCACCGGACGCTGAAATCAACACGGATGGCGGAGAGCCAAAAAGCACATGCCCGGTCGAGCGAGTTGCGGCATCCCTGCCTAATGAAGTCCGCCGTGGTGCCGTGGAGGACTTCAATCGGGGTGAGCGGGATTGAAAACTCTGAGTGAGTCTTCGCGTCTCATTCTCGAACCGGGCATGCGAGGTGGCTGCCCTTGTGGGTTGGCTGAGTTGGCCGGTGCGCGTGTTCCGCTCGCGAGAACAGAAAGTTGTCCTCCATGACCGCGTCGCGCGAGCGGAAGACGAGCACCGACGTAGCCCTGTCACGCCGCGACAGGATTGCCAAACGTCGTGTGACGCCCGGCATTTTCTAACTCTTCAAAGGTCCGTTCGGCTTCGGCTTTCCTGTCGCGGAGCGATAGGGCTACGTCACGCCGATAAGTCCGTAAACAGTGGCCCAAATTCCGGCATGTCGTGTCGCAGCGTTTCCAGCCAAGCGGTTGGATTCCAGATTTCAACGCAGATCGCCGCGCCAACGATCATCACATCTTGGTTCACCGGCACGTCGAGAAATTCTCGGAAGCCTTCCGGGATCAACAGTCGCGAACGATTCGCCAGCGTCACGGTCTTCGATCGCGTCGAAAGCAATCGACCGAGCCGTTGGACTTCGCTCCAACGTGATTCCATCTTGCCGGCTTGCATCCGCATCTTGAGGATCGCGACACCGTCGTCGATCCGCTTTTGCCAATCGGCCGCGCGCCAGAGGCTGAGGCATCCGGCACGTTCTTTGGCCAGGATGCAGTTCCCTTCGTCGTCCGCCACCAACTCCGCCATCTCGGCGGGCAATGTGACTCGGAAGCGATCGTCGATCGTCCGCCGCGTCTCGCCAGTGATGAAGGTGTCCACAGCCATGCGAGCCATACTATTGGGCTATGAACCCACAAACAATCAGTTTTCAAAGATCAAATGGGCAATTTTTCCACCCAATGAGGCAGAGACAATACCGGTCTCCCCAGATAACCGCAAACAAAATCTCGTGACTTTTGGAAAAATCGTCGCGACCCGCAGAGCCGACGAAAGCCCCGGTTCACGTCGAAGCTTGGCGGTCCCAGCAAAGCACTTCACGAACTCACTGGCGAGTACCACGAATCCAGGGACAATGTGCCGCTCGACGTGATGCTCTCAAGGAATTCTGAATGTCGTCCACCTCGTTTCAGCATCTGCCGCCGGTTCAAGACGTGTTGAGTCACGCGGTCGTCGAGCCATTGATCGCCGAACACGGTCGCGAGGTCGTTGTCGCTTGGGTACGCGACTCGTTGGCGGATGCTCGACGACAAATGACGGAATCGGACAGCGACATTCATCGTCAGGCTTCTCTCGATCGCGCAGCTTGGACCGAACGGTTGGCCGAGCAGGTTCAGCAGCAAGCTCGCACGGCCGATCATCGGCAACTCTGCCGAGTGATCAATGCGACCGGCGTCGTGCTGCACACGGGACTTGGCCGCGCGCCGTTGTCGATCGCGGCGCGACAAGCCCTGAGTGAACTCGGCGGCCATTGCAACGTCGAAGTCGATCTCGAAACGAACGAGCGGCGGTATCGCGGGCATCAGTTGGAACCGGCCTTTCGTTCGTTGACGGGCTGCGAAGACGTGTTGATCGTCAACAACAACGCCGCCGCCACGCTGCTGACTCTGCAAGCGCTGTGCAGCGGACGCGAAGTTGTCATCTCACGCGGACAACTGATCGAGATCGGTGGCTCGTTCCGACTGCCGGAGATTTTTTCATTGAGCGGTTCCGTGCTGCGTGAGATCGGCACAACGAACCGCACGCACGTCGCTGACTACGAGCGAGCCATGACGGCGAACACCGCCGCGATCATGCACGTGCATCCGTCGAACTACCGCGTTGTCGGCTTCAGCGCGACTCCGTCGATCGAGGAACTGGTGCCGCTCGCTCGAAAGCACAATGCGATTGCGATCGACGACATTGGCAGCGGTGCGTTGATTGACGTCACGCAGTTCGGCCTCCCCGCCGAGCCGACGTTTCAGCAAAGTCTCTCGGCCGGAGCGGATGTCGTGCTCGGCAGCGGCGACAAGCTGCTGGGTGGTCCGCAATGCGGCATCATTCTTGGCAAACGAGAAATCGTCGAACGCATCCGCCAGCATCCGCTTGCCCGCGCCGTTCGAGTCGGCAAGCTGACGTTGGCCGCGCTGCAAGCGACGCTCGATGCCTATCTGCGAGGGACGGCTGTTGCCGAGATCCCGACGCTCGCGATGTTGTCCGCATCCGTCGAATCGTTGCGGTTGCGCGCTCGGCAAGTCGCGGCTGAGATCGGCGAACTGCCAACCTGCCGCGTCGAAATCGCGAACGACACATCGGCCGTCGGAGGAGGCTCGTTGCCTGCGGTCGAACTTCCGACCGTTGTGTTGCGGCTGCGAGCAAGCGATCTCTCGGCAGAAGACCTCTCGCGGCGATTGCGGCTCGGATCAATACGCTTGTTTGGACGCATCCAACAGGACGATGTCTTACTCGATCTGCGAAGCGTGCTGCCGGAAGACGATTTGCGACTCGCGCTGGTCGTGCGGTGCGCGGTCTCGTAACCCGCAGCGTCAGCGAGGGCGAATGCTTGAGGAACTCCATCTTTGAGGGCGTGTCGGTGATGCGCCCTCGCTGACGCGTCGGGTTAGAGGTTTGGTTGTTGCTCGGACGCGAGACGTGTCCGCCACGATTGGCTAATCTACCGCCGAGCCGTGACAACTCGGCGGTAACTCATCCTCAACCAGGAGACTTCAGCGATGCGAAGACTAGCAGCGTTCGTGGCGTCGGCGATGATGACCTTCGGAGTTTCAGCATTCGCATTCGCGGCGGGGGAAGCCTTCACCGATCCCGCACAAGCTGGCCCGGACTTCAAGGTGCAGGGCGAGTACGAAGGTACGATCGGCACGAAGACCAAGTTCGGTGCTCAGGTCATTGCGCTCGGCGACGGAAAGTTTGATGTCGTGCTGCTACAGAAGGGTTTGCCGGGAGGACCGAAGGACGCCGCATGGGACGGCAAAACGAAAGTCATGCTCAAGGGCGAAACGAAGGAGGGCGTCGTCGAACTAACCGGCACGAACTTCAAAGGGACGATCAAAGACGGAGTGCTCAGCGGCACCGCCGAAGACGACGTGAAGTACGAAGGGAAGAAGGTCGAGCGCAAATCGGAGACGCTCGGAGCCAAGCCACCGGAAGGGGCCATCGTGCTCTTCGACGGCACGAACGTCGACGCCTGGCAGAACGGCAAGATTCAAGAAACCAATTTGCTCGGTGTCGGCACACGGACGACGCAGAAGTTCCAGGACTTCACGTTGCACCTCGAATTCCGCACGCCGTTCATGCCCAAGTCGCGTGGACAAGGCCGAGGCAACAGCGGCATGTACCTCGTCGATCAGTACGAGTGCCAAGTGCTCGACTCGTTCGGTCTCTCTGGCGAGAACAATGAGTGCGGCGGCATCTACACCGTTGCGAAACCGGCGGTCAACATGTGCTTCCCGCCCCTCTCGTGGCAAACCTACGACGTCGATTTTCGATGTGCGCGCTTCGACGAAGCGGGCAAGAAAATCGAAGACGCCGTCACCACGATCAAACACAATGGAGTCGTGATTCACGACAAACTCACGCTGAAAGCCACGCCCGGCGGCGGACAGAATGAAGAGAAACCCGGCGCGCTGTACTTCCAAGACCACGGCGATCCAGTTCGGTTCCGCAATGTTTGGATCGTCGAAAAGAAATAGTGGGAATTGAGAATGACGAATGGCGAATTGCCGCGATCATTTCCTATTTGTCATTCGCCATTGGTAATTCACACATGGTCTATCTCAACCGCATCTACACGAAGTCCGGCGACGGAGGCCAAACCGGTCTCGGTGATGGGACTCGTGTGCCCAAGACGCATGTGCGGATCGCGGCCTATGGCGGGACCGATGAATT
The DNA here is from genome assembly GCA_043777235.1 of Planctomycetia bacterium. GTDB lineage: Bacteria > Planctomycetota > Planctomycetia > Planctomycetales > Planctomycetaceae > SXKJ01. Next base: position 804 of record JAYVQJ010000922.1, on the reverse strand, counting down.
GAACTCGGTGATCGGCGTCGTGCTGACCACCGAGTTGCCCGCCGACGTGCGGCGGCAACTCACGCTGATTCAGAATGACTTGTTTGATCTCGGAGGCGATCTGTGCGTGCCGGAAACGGACAAGCCACTCGGCTACGAACCGCTGCGAGTCACCGCCTCGCAAGTCGAACAGCTTGAGCATTGGATCGACGCTCACAACGAGAAGCTGCAACCGCTGACGAGCTTCATTCTGCCGGGCGGCACACCGGCTGCCGCTCATCTGCACGTCGCGAGAACCGTCTGTCGCCGAGTCGAAATCGGAGTGCTCGCGCTGGCCGAACAGGAACAGATCAACTCGCAGGTCGCGATCTATCTCAATCGTCTGTCCGACCTGTTGTTCGTTCTGGCTCAAGTCTGCAACAACCACGGATCGAACAACGTGCTCTGGGTTCCGGGAGCGAATCGATCGTCATAGCCTGATGAAATCCATTCAACATTTTCTTTCCATTCCTTTGACCCCATTCCTCTGACATTTCCTTTTGGCAGAGGAATGAGGTCAAAGGAATGAAGTCCTTCAAGCAGAGGGATTGAACATGAACCGTTTGCTGATTTGCTTTTTCGGGCTGCTGTTTTCGTCGTCGTTCTGGACTCAGCCGTCGTGGTCTGCCGAACCGGCTCCACCCGCAGGCTTCAGGGCGATCTTCAACGGCAAAGACCTGGCCGGCTGGTACGGGTTGAATCCGCACTCGGTGGACAAGCTCACGGGAGAGAAGCTTGAGGCAGCGCTCAAGCAGATGCGTGAAGAGTTCCCGACTCACTGGCGCG
>JAYVQJ010000921.1:0-4788 GCA_043777235.1 Planctomycetia bacterium | reverse complement strand
CCGGGGCTAGCGCCGCGCGGCTAATTCTGGGACTTCGTATTAGAGGCCGTGCAAAAAAACAACCGGCCATGCTCTTCCAAAATTGTGTTGGAGTGACTCGCTGGACAGAGGCGGTTATACCAACCCAACATTTCCGACCGACGAGAGAGCAATTGCCGCGAGGCGAACGCGCTTTGATAGACGCTCAAAAGTAACATGAACCCACACGACGAACTGAAGTCTCTGGTTGACTTGTTTCCCAGTGTCTCGCCGCTGATCGAGCGGGCGGAGCATGTGCCGTCGGCGATGACGCCGGAGCCGTACAAGGCGTTGCTGGCTCACGATCATCACATGACCGTCGCGATGGAATCGTTTCACAAATCTCCCGTTGATGTGCGTGTCTTGGCCAAGCGGTTGGACGGCGATTGCTACTGCCGCAAGATCGTGTTGCTCAAACAGGGAACCGAACAGGTCGTGCAGTTTGGGATCGTGCGTTTCGATTTGAAGTCGGTGTCGGAGCGCGTCCGCGAGGAAATCCTGCACGAGGAAACTCCGCTGGGTCGAATCCTGATTCAGCACAATGTTTTTTTGCAAATTGATCTGGGAGCCATCTTGCGAATCACGGCCGGGCCGGGACTGAGCGAAGCGTTACGGATGCCGCTGCATGGTCAGACCTTCGGCCGGATGGCGACTATTTTTTGCGATGGCCGGCCGGCGGTCGATCTGTTGGAGATTTCGGCACCGTTGGATTGAACAGCGAAGAATCCGTATCGCGTGCCGGCTGATTTTCGATTCGTACTTAAAGTGGCATTGTCCTAACGGTCGCGTTACGGCAATGAAGGACAACTCATGACCGCTCAGTTCACAACTGCTCGCCGCGTGGAGTTCGCCGACACGGACATGGCGGGGATCATTCATTTCGCGAACTACTATCGGTACATGGAAGAGGCCGAGCATGCCTTCTTTCGGTCGCTGGGTCTGAGCATCATGCAGCCGCAGCCGGACGGTTCGGTCATCGGTTGGCCGCGCGTCTCGGCGGCGTGCTCGTTTGAAGCTCCGGCGTATTTCGAAGACTTGCTGGAAGTCCGGCTCAGCGTCGCGCGCAAGGGAGTCAAATCGCTGAACTTCGAGATCGAATTTTGGCGAGGCAATACGCGGTTGGCTCACGGAAAACTGAAGACCGTCTGCTGTGTCTGTCGTCAGAATCAGCCGTTGCAGTCGATCCCGATGCCCGCCGAATACACAGACAAAATCGTGGAAATGCCCGATCCATTTGAGTGAAATTCGTGAATCCGCGCGTCCGCGCTCACGATTCAGCGAGGGGTTGCGTATCATTCGCGGCCCTCGCGGAGCTTGGCATTTTTGAATTGGCATCGCGAGCAGAGAACAGCTTCAAACCAGCGGTGCGGTGGACTTCGTGAGCGGCGGCGAATCGACAAACTCTCTTGGCCTTCGACGATCTAGCCGCGTGCTGCTGCCGCTGTGCGTCGTCGCGCTAATGCTACTCGCGACCGTTCGTTTGCCGGCCGAAGAGAACGCGCTCTCGGTTCGAGTTGGCTTCGATCAGAGCTTCCAGGTCGGTCAATGGACGCCGATCGTCGTCGAGAATGCGTCCGCTGACGCTCACGCCTGCGAGGTCATCGTCGTTGACCCGGACGGCGTGGGCGTGTCGCATCGGTTGGCCCGGCAAGTTTCCGACAGCTCCAACACGGCGACTCGATGGATCGGTGTCGTTCGCAGCGGACGATTGTTTGACGGGCTGGAGGTGCGTGTTCTGAACGCTGACCAAATTCCGATTCAACACCGGAAAATCTTGGTTCCGAATCACCACCGAGATTTGTTGGCTAAGGGAGCTTCAATAGGGACATTCGATGATTCTGTGCGCAACGATTTCACGTTTTGTTTTCCGATGCGGCAATCACAGCCGGTTTGGCTGGAGATCGGCACCGCGAACGAATTGTTGGAATCGGTGGCATCAATTCACGCAATTCGCTCAGAGACTCTGCCGAGCGCCGTCGAGACTCCGTGGGCGTTGGATGGCGTCGATGGAATTTGGCTGACCAGCCGCGTGGCCTTGAGCGATTCGGCGCGTGTCGAATTGGAACGCTGGCTGCGACGCGGAGGACATCTCGTACTGGCGATCACAACCGACTCCGATGAGTTTGAAGAAACTCCGTGGTCCCGATTGCTGAAGGGGATCGTCGAAGCACGCGGACGAAGCCGAACAACCGATCTGAGCGGCATCGAAGCTTTGACGGTACAGGGGCGCAAGATCCTCGGAACGAATCGAACTCCGGTGCCTGTGACAACGTTGTCGCGAAGCGAAGGACTCATCATGGCCTCGTGCCTGGAAGGCCCGCTGCTGACCCGATCCTGTTTTGGCTTTGGACTGGTCACTGTCATCGGGGTCGATCCGAGCGTCCCACCGATCTCTCGCTGGGACGGTCGCTCGAATTTCATCAAGCGATTGCTGTTGCCAAGCAACGAGACGGAGTCCGCGAAGGTGCCCGCGCGATCCTCGTTGTCGCAAAGCGGCATCACTGACTTGGCGTCGCAGTGGCGAGCCGCTGCCATTCAGTTTCCCGAGATCGAACGTCCGACGTTGTGGGGCATATTGGGCTTGTTGCTGGTCTATGCGGCCGTGATTGGACCGCTCGATTACTTCTTGGTTCACAAGCTTTTGAAGCGTCCGCATTGGACGTGGGCCTCGCTGCCGCTGTTGGTCGCCGTGGCAAGTGTCGGTACGGTCTGGTTGGCTCGCGCGGCCAACGGGGATGCGGCGAAGCTGACGCAATTGGATGTCGTCGACATCGACGCCAGCCGGCAAGAAGTCATCGCGCGGTCTTGGGCGACAGCCTATTCGACGGAGAATGCGCGTTGGAAAGTCGAGACACTGCCGGCTCGGCTCACCGCCCAACAGCCGCAACGCATTCTCAGTTGGTTGGGGTTTCCAGAGAACGCATCCGGTGGCATGTACCGCGACAGCGGATTCGACATCGGACATGCAGTCGCTCAGTCGGCAGCCGATCGCTCATTTCTCGGAGAGCTTCCGATCGCGCAGTGGTCGTCGAAGTCGCTGACCTCGGAAACGATCTGGATCGCCGAGTCACCGCTCATCGAATCGGAACTCACCAGCAGCGCGGCAGGTGCCTTGGATGGCCGCGTGTTGCATCATCTGCCGTTCGAGTTACGAGACTGGGTTATCGTGTTCGACAAATGGATCTATTACCCACATCCGCGGCTCGGCGAAGCGGCGACCGTTTGGCCGGCTAATCAACCGTGGACTCCCAAAGACGATCGCAACTACGGCCGCGAGCTGCGCGGTTTTCTGCAACGCGTGACCGCGACCAGAAAACAGTCGAAAAAAGGTTCGACGTTGGAAGACGTGCTGATCGAGAAGGAGCGTTACAACCCGTTGAGTCTTGATCCCGCCGACATCTTGCAAATGATGACGCTGCACGAAGCGGCTGGCGGGAAGAGCTACACCGGATTGGATCATCAAAGCCTGCACGCCTTTGACGTGACACCGCTGCTGTCTCTGGATCGAGCCATCGTGATCGCTCGCGTTGCCGAGCCGACGACCGCATGGCAGTTCAACGGCAAAGCTCGCCTCCCGACGCGGCATGACAGCTTCGTCCGCATCTTGCTGCCGGTGCGTCGCATCGGTGAAGTGGGGGGATATCGCTACCTCCCGAAGTTCGAACCCAACGCACAACCGCCAGCCAACAAAGAGACCGATAAGACGCCATCAGACAAAGCCTCCGACCCCAACGAAACCAAGACGCCGTGATCGAAACCAATCAACTCACGAAACGCTACGGCGACCTGATCGCCGTCAACAACATCAACCTCAAGTTGTCCGAGGGTGATGTCTTCGGCTTCATCGGCCCCAACGGTTCGGGCAAGACGACCACGATGCGCATGCTGGCGACGCTGCTCACGCCGGATTACGGCGAGGCGTATGTCTGCGGCAAGTCGATCTACACCAACCCGCAAGAAATCCGCCGCTTGGTCGGCTTCATGCCCGACTTCTTCGGCGTGTACGACGACATGACCGTCATCGAGTACCTCGAGTTCTTCGCCGCCGCCTATCGCATCAACGGCCCGGCTCGCCGCAAAGTCTGCGAGGACAAACTGGAACTCGTCGACATGGCCTTCAAACGAGACGCGATGGTCAACCAGTTATCGCGAGGTCAAACGCAACGCATCGGCCTCGCTCGCGTGCTCCTGCACGAACCGCAGGTGCTGCTGCTCGACGAACCCGCCAGCGGTCTCGACCCGCGTGCCCGCATCGAAATCCGCAACCTGCTCAAGAAACTTGGCGAGATGAAGAAGACCATCATCGTCAGCAGCCACATCCTGCCGGAGCTCGCCGACGTCTGCACACGCGTCGGCATGATCGAGAAGGGAGTCCTGATCATCGACGGCGACGTCGATGAGGTCATGCGCAAAGCCCGCCGCAGTATCCTGCTGCTCATCCGAGTCAAAGAGCGCACCGAAGCCGCCGCCGCGCTGCTTGAACAACACGACGGCGTGCAGTCGCTCGAAATCAAAAACGGCACGATCATGGCCACGCTGAACTCCGATGTCCTTGACTACAGCGAACTGCCAACCCTGCTGCTGGAAAGCGGCTTCAAACTGACGCTGTTCCGCGAAGAAGAGGTCAACCTCGAAACGGCATTCATGGAACTGACCAAGGGCTTGGTGCAGTAACGTTGCGACTTGCTGTGGGAATCTTGGAGCCATTTTCATGGCGAGAACTAAGACGAAGTCCCAGAATTAGCCGCGCGGCGCTAGCCCCGGTTCGTG
>JAYVQJ010000920.1:0-4799 GCA_043777235.1 Planctomycetia bacterium | reverse complement strand
GCACCTCTTCGCCATCCAGCTTGACGACGACGCGCGGCCCCTCGGCGCGAACGAGGAACGTCTTCCACGCCTCTTCGCCAGAGACTTCTTTCGTCGGCTTCTGTCGCTTCACGAAGCTGGCGGTGTTGAAGCCCTGCGGGTGCGTGTCACAGATGTTGAGTTCGTAGCAATCGACTCCCGGATCGGTCGGGACGACGGGGGTTCGCAAGAAGACGCCGCTGTTGCCTCCCTTGGCCATCCAGAAGTCACAGCGCAGTTCGTAGTCCGCGAATGGAACCGACGTGAGCAGCAGTCCCGGCTTCGTCCCTTTGTCCGCCGTGATGACGCCGTCGGCGACCGACCAATTCACATCGCTGTTCGGCTTCCAACCGAACAGCGACTCGCCGTCGAAGAGCTGAATCCAACCGTCGGCAATCTCGTCCGCCGACAACAACGGCTTCGGCGGTTGCTTGGAGGCAGACTTTTTGCCGCTCGATTCGGTTGGAACTCCGTCGTTCGTATTCGATGTTGAGTTTCCGGAATTCGGAGCGGCTACCAGCAGGCTTTCGCCAGTCTCATCACCGGCGACAAGATCGGGCAACGGCTTCGGACTTCCGCAACCCGCGACGAGAACCAAACATCCCAGCCAACCCCGTACCATTTGTGTCAGCCCTCGCATCACGCGCTCCTCTTTCCATCAAGACTTCCGCTGCGAAGTCTTGCATTCGCCCACATCGATCCTCTGCTGCCCCAAACGGAGCCGCTCACGGTGATACGATACTAAACTTGGACGCGATTGTCGGTGGTCAAAGTTGGTGTGCGTGTTTTCGTCGCGGCCAGATTGGTAATCTTCGCCGCCAATTCCGCCACTCAAACTCGTGGAGCAGCATCATGCGATTGTCTTGGCTTCGGACGTTCGTCGCCGTTTTGTGGATCGTCCCATTCTCTGCCGCGTTCGCGGATGGACCTGCGGATAACCAGGCCGAGAAGGTGCGTCCGGTTCCGCCTCCGGGCATTGAGGTGCCGGAAGGTGATCGTGATGACTTGGAAGACGGACTGAAGAAGCTCAAGGTCGCGATCGACGAGCTGTCGCACCGGAAGGATGCTCGCACTCAAGAGCTGCTGCCGGATGTGATGATCTATCACAAGGCGGTCAGCGACGCGCTGACTTATCGCGAGTTCTTTAAGCCGCAGGAACTCAACACGGCGAAGTCACTGCTGAACGACGGGTTGGCTCGCGCGGAGTTCTTGAAAAAGGGCGAGGCTCCGTGGACGACCGCGACAGGTCTCGTACCGCGCGGCTACGTCTCGAAGATCGACGGCAGCGTGCAGCCTTATGGTCTGATCGTGCCGGAGTCGTTTACCCCCGTCGGCCCGCATCGCTGGCGATTGGATCTGTGGTTTCATGGCCGAGACGAAGTGCTCAGCGAGGTCAACTTTTTGGAAGACCGCCGCAAGAACAAAGGGCAGTTCACTCCGCCGGACACGATCGTGCTGCACCCTTATGGCCGTTACTGCAACGCGAACAAACTGGCGGGCGAGATCGATTCGCTCGAGGCGATTGAATCCGTGAAGCGTCGCTATCGCATCGACGATGATCGAATCGCGGTGCGAGGTTTCTCGATGGGCGGAGCGGCGTGCTGGCAGTTCGCAGTGCATTACGCCGACCGCTGGGCCGCCGCGGCTCCGGGTGCGGGATTCTCCGAGACCCCCGACTTCTTGAAAGTCTTTCAAAGCGAAACCCTCGAACCGAAGTGGTACGAGCAGAAGCTCTGGCACATGTATGACTGCACGGACTGGGCGGTGAATCTCGCGCAGCTTCCGACCGTGGCCTACAGCGGCGACAAAGATCGGCAGAAGCAAGCCGCTGACGTGATGGCCACGGCGCTCAAGGCGGAAGGGATCGAGTTGACTCATCTCATCGGCCCCGACACGGCTCACGCTTATCATCCGGTCACTAAGCTGGAAGTCGATCGCCGCATCGACAGCATCATGGCGTTGGGTCGCAATCCCATGCCGCTCGACGTTCGCTTCACGACGTACACGCTCCGCTACAACCGCATGAACTGGGTCACCGTCGATGAACTCGGCGAGCATTGGGAGAAGGCGTCCGTCCGAGCGTCGATTCAACCGAATCCGTTCAATGCCGAAATTGCGTTGAACGTTTCCAACATCACGGCACTGACGTTGTCGATTCCCGCCGGGCAGGTGACGTTCAACGTCGATTCGCCAGTGAAGGTGTTGATCAACGACGGCAAAGAGCAATCGCTTGATGCACCGAAAGCTGGCTCGGATCGCTCGTGGCAAGTCTCGCTGCACAGAGTCGGGGAAGATTGGAAAATGGGCAGACGACCGGGCAACGAACTCCGCAAACGACACGAGTTGCAAGGCCCGATCGACGATGCGTTTCTCGATTCGTTCGTCTTCGTCCGCCCGACCGGCAAGTCCTCGCATGAGGCGATCGAGAAATGGACGCACGCAGAACTTAGCCACGCGATCGTTCATTGGCGGCAGCAGTTCCGAGGTCACGCGCGCGTGAAAGATGACACGGCCATCACCGACGCCGACATCGCCAGCAGCAATCTCGTTCTGTGGGGCGATCCGACGAGCAACGCCGTCTTGAAGAAGATCGCCGATAAGCTGCCGATCCGTTGGGGCGATTCCGATGTTGTTGTCGGCGATCGAAAATTCGCGGCCGAGCATCATGCGGCGATCGCGATCTACCCGAACCCGCTCAATCCAAATCGTTACGTCGTGCTCAATAGTTCCTTCACATTTCGTGAGTACGACTATCTCAACAATGCTCGGCAAGTGCCGAAGCTGCCCGATTGGGCGATCGTCGATGTCCGCACTCCGCCAAACAGCCGCTATCCCGGCAAGGTCGTCGACGCCGACTTCTTCGACGAACGTTGGCAGCTCAAGCCGGCACACGCGGAGTGAGACGGAAAACAAATGGAACAGAAGGGAACAAAGGAAACGAAGCGGGGAATTTTGATTCTCCGCCTTCGGTGTTGGAACGCTGTCATCAGCCGCAGGGCGCTAGCCCCGGTTCAGCGAAAACAAACCGGGGCTAGCGCCCTGCGGCTGATTTGCCTCAATGATCAACACGAATGGCGAAGAGCCTGAGTTTACAGCTTCGCTTCAATCTCTTCGTTTCCTTCGTTTGCTTCTGTTCAAAGTCCTCCTCCTGCAATTGATGACTTCGGCAAAAGGAGTGTTTGATGCGGTACTCGATTCTGTTTCTCGTCATCTCTCTGTGTTGCTCAACAACGGCTCGTGCCGACGACAAGGTTCACAACTGGGTCAAAGTCACCGACAAAGCCGGTTGGCAGCCGCGTGACTCGCAGGGCGAGGTTGTGTTCAAGAATCAGTTGTGGATCTTCGGCGGCTGGTTCGATTCGTATCACGCTCCGCCGCGCGACGTGTGGAGTTCGGCGGACGGTAAGTCCTGGAAGAAGGTGACGGACGACGCTCCGTGGAAGCACAGCGACTTGCCGATGACGCTGACGTTTCAGGACAAGATGTGGTTCATGGGAGGCTGGTACAACGGCCGCCTGCCGGGGCACTCGGCCAGCAATGAAGTCTGGTGGTCGATCGACGGCGCGAAGTGGGAACAAGCGACCGAGCACGCCGGTTGGACTCCGCGCATCGCGGCGGCGGTCGTCGAGTTCAAGGGCCGCATGTGGATGCTCGGTGGCACCGAGAATTACTACTTCGGCGACGACAGTAGTTTGAAAAATGATGTCTGGTCATCGGCCGACGGCAAGAATTGGACGCAGCACACGAACAACGCTGGCTGGTCTCCGCGAGCGTACCATCAAGCGGCCGTGCTCAACGGCAAGATGTACGTTTTCGGCGGCGGCAACTACGTTCCGAAATATCACGGAGTCAACGACGTTTGGTGCTCAGAAGATGGCGAGAAATGGACGCAACTCACCGAACATGCCGACTGGTCGCCGCGTTTGTGGTTCTCGTCGGTCGTGTATCGCGATCAGATTTGGGTGCTCGGTGGTTGGTCGAACAATCCGTCAAAGAATTGGGGAGACGTCTGGCACTCGAAAGACGGCAAGGAGTGGAAGCAACTCAAGTCCGACGTGACATGGAAAGAACGCCACGAGCAGTCGGCCTACGTCTTCCAGGACAAACTCTGGCTCGCCGGCGGCCACGCGCAGCCGCTCAGCAGCGAGGTCTGGTCGTTGGAGCTGCCGAAGGATTTTGGAAAAGACTGAGTTTCACGCCGCAAGGAACTGATCCATGAGCTTGTCTGCCGAGATCGAACGTCTGCAAAAGTTGCGTGACTCCGGTGCGTTGACGGACGAAGAATTCGCTCAGGCCAAGGCGGCTCTGTTAAGCGATCCACCGCCGTCTGGTTCCAAGACAGGCGTCAATCCGGACGCGATGAAGTGGTGGGCGATGGCTTTGCACTTGTCACAGTTCGCGGGCTACGCGGTGCCGTTGGCGGGATTCGTCGTGCCGATCGTGATTTGGCAAGTGATGAAAGAGGACTATCCCGAACTCGACGAGCATGGCCGCACTGTGGCGAACTGGATCATCAGTCATTTGCTGTACGTCGTCGGCTCGATCATTTTGACTTTTGTGGTCGTCGGCATCCCGTTGCTGATCGTGTTGGCAATTCTGGGGATCGTCTTCCCGATCATCGGCGGCATTCGAGCTTCCGAAGGACGCTGCTGGCGGTATCCGCTGACGATCGAGTTTCTGACTCCGTCTTATACCGATCGCAGAAAATAACTGCGCTGTGTGAAGCGCTCGGCTCATCACGCGGAGCGATGATGGCTACGTAGCCGTCACCGCTCCGCGTG
>JAYVQJ010000919.1:0-4801 GCA_043777235.1 Planctomycetia bacterium | reverse complement strand
CCGGATGACGACCGCTCGCAAGCCGACGGCGCGTGAACTGGGCGTCTTGCGGCGTGTCTTCGAGCAACAGCTTGCTCGCTTCAAGGCTGATCCCACGGCCGCGACGAAATTGCTGTCAGTCGGTGAGTCGGCTCGCAACGAGCAACTCGCGGCAGCCGAACTCGCGGCCTGGAGCGCAGTGGCGAGCGTGATCCTCAATTTGGATGAGACGGTCACGAAGGGGTGAGGAGAGAGAAACGCAATTGATCGTTGGTCATTGCCTGAAATCAAATGACCAATGACCAACAACCAATGATCAATCTCCTATTTCTTCCGCTCGCGCAGGATCGTATCGACTTGCTGCATGAAGTCGCGGACGTCTTGGAACTCGCGATAGACCGAGGCGAAGCGGACGAAGGCGACGTGGTCCAGCGCGCGAAGCCGATTGAAGACCTTCTCACCGATGTATCGCGACGGGACTTCCTTCTCGAAGTTGTCATTCACGTCCGATTCGACGTCGCGGACGATTTCGTCGATTTGTTCGGCGCTGATCGGCCGCTTGTAACAGGCTTTTTCGAGTCCGACGCGGAGCTTTTCGCGGTTGAAGGGGACTCGCGAGCCGTCCTTTTTGATGACCTTCATCGACGATTCTTCGACGCGCTCGTGGGTCGTGAATCGGCGAGCACATTTGAGGCACTCGCGGCGGCGGCGAATCACGAAAGATTCGCTCATTCGCGTGTCGATGACCTTGGTTTCGTCGTGGCGGCAAAAGACGCACATCATGGGCGTGGCTCCGTTCCCCAACCTGCTGGCCCGTCAAGGCGTTCTGGTTGCAATGCCCTCTGGTCACTCCTAAACTCCCGCCCCTCTTGCGGCCGGCCGGTTTATACGTCCGCGTGAGATGACTGACAAACCTGTCCGATTGAATTGCGGAAAGACTCAAGGAGTTCTGACGTGGCGATGCATCAAAGTTTGCGGCGGAAAAGCAATATGGCTCGCCGCCGAAGTGTTCTGTCCCGCGAAGAGCGTATCAACCAGATGAGAGTGGACGAGAAGTGGATCGAAGGTGGCAACCCGTTCGGCCTGCCGAAGACACGCGTCGCGAAGCAGACCGTCGGCAAGAAGAAGAAGAAAGAAAAGAAGGAAGAAGATGCTGCCGCTCCGGCCGCGGGAGCGAAGGGCGCTCCGGCCGCCAAGGGTGCCGCTGGCAAGGCTGCCGCTGGCAAGGCCGCTCCGGCCAAGAAGTAGCGAACAGTTCTGTGTTGCGTCGAATCACGCCCGTACCAATTGGTGCGGGCGTTTGTTTTGAGGGCCGTCAAACCAATCTGTCGCCCAAGGTTGATGCCTCATGTCCGCTGCGAGGAAACAACGCGATTCCACTTCGCCGCAGTTGTGGCTGAAAGATCGGCTGCGAGACTGCACTGGTTATTTCTTTCGAGCGCGAGTCCGACGTGAGGCGCAGCGTTTTCTGCATGCGACAGAAGATTGCCAAAAGACCCAGCAAGACGTGTTGCGGCGATTGTTGGCACTCAACTCAGCGAGTCGCTTTAGTCATGAGCATGGCCTGACCGAGGGACTCAGCCCACAGGAATTTCGCTCGCGGCTGCCGATTTGCGACTTTGAGTTCTTCCGGCCGTACATCGAGCGACTGAAGGTCGGCGATTCGTCCGCGCTGCTCGGTCCCGAAAACAAACTGCTGATGTTCACGCTCAGCAGCGGCACGACGGCGGAATCGAAGTTCATCCCGGTGACGACGCAGTTCCTAAGCGACTATCGGCGCGGCTGGCAGATTTGGGGGGTGCAAGCCTACGACGATCGGCCGGGGCTGAACCACAAGAACATTCTGCAAGTCACCAGCGATTACAGCCGCTTTCAGACATCGACCGGAATCCCGTGTGGAAACATCAGCGGGTTGGCGGTCGCAATGCAGCGGCCCGTCGTGAGGTTCCTCTACACGATTCCGTTTATCGTCTCGAAGATCGAGAACTCGCTGGCCAAGTACTACATGATCCTGCGGCTCGGCTTGGCCGATGACAACGTCGGCATGATCACGACGGCGAATCCCAGCACGGTGATGCAGCTCGCGACGCTCGCCGATGCCGAGAAGGAATCGCTCATCCGCGACATCGCTGACGGCACGTTCTCGGAGCGATTCCCGATCAGCTCTGAAGTGCGGAAGACGCTCAAGCGACGTTTGTCGCGCCGTCGCCGTCGCCGAGCACGCCAGCTCGAAGCGATCGTTGAGCAATACGGAACGCTGCGACTGGATCACGTCTGGCCGCGACTCGAACAACTTGCCTTGTGGATGGGCGGAAGTTGCGGAGCGTATCTCCCCTCCGTCCGGCAGCAATTTGGGGACTGCATTCCAATCCGCGATCACGGCCTGTCGGCGAGCGAAGGCCGGATGACGATCCCATTCGATGACGAGTCGTCCGAGGGAGTCCTGGAAATCTCGACGCACTACTTCGAGTTCATTCCCGAAGCGGAACATGGCTCGCCGAACCCGACGATTCTGGAAGCTCACGAACTGCAGATCGATCAAAACTACTTCATCCTGCTGACGACGTCATCTGGGTTGTACCGCTACGACATCTGCGACGTCGTGCGCTGCACCGGCTTCGTCGGGACGACTCCGACACTGCGGTTTCTGCACAAGGGAGCGTACATCTCGAACCTCACAGGCGAGAAAATTTCGGAATCGCAGGTCGTCGATGCGGTGCGGCATGCGCTCGACGCGAACCGTCATCGCGTCTCGTTCTTCACGCTCACACCGGTCTGGGGCGAGCCGCCGTACTATCAACTGCTGCTCGAAGCCTCCGATGTTCCGACCTCGGATTTGGCCGAGCGAATCGCAGCCGCGACCGACCTCAAGCTGCAAGAATTGAATTGCGAGTACCAAGAGAAACGAGCAACCGGCCGGCTCGGTCCGATGCGGATCACGCGACTGCAAGCCGGAGCTTGGCGACGCTTTGCCGAGCAACGTCAATCGCATCTCGGCGGGAGCATCGAGCAATACAAGCATCCGTGCTTGATGCCGGACATTGAGGCCGTTTCTCGTTCCTTTGAAGGTCTGATTCTGCCGTAGAATTGCCTGACGTCTGGTGTCTGAGTTCGCCAAGTCCAACGCGACTGAGCTTGTGAACTTTGCGGGAATTCGTGCCACTGCGATTGAAAAGTTCATTGCGCGTTCTATCGTGACGCCTTCATTGGAAGTCCGTCTGCGCTTCCCAGCACTCAGGTCACTCGACCGGTTCACTTCAGAAACAACGCGCTCGTCGGTTTTTCTATTCCCATTCACCAAGGAGACCACCGCAATGTCCACCACACCCGAACGGACGTCCGGAGCGTCCGGGCCTTCCGATCTGGATCAACTCACCGCTCGGTTGGATGAGTTGCAGCGCCGCACGGAGGGACTGACCTCCGCACTCGAACAAGCACGTTCGACACGACGGATGATCATGATTGCGTTTCTGGGTTTCGTGATCCTCTCCGGTTGGCGGTTCTATGCGCTCGGCAACATGATCCGCAGCCCTGACTATCAAGCCCGCTTGTTGACGGAAGTTCAAAAGTCGGTCGCCGCCAACCAAGACAACTTCTCGCGTGAAGCTCAGAAGCTCGTCGACAATTCGACGCCCATCGTCACGATCGCGTTCTCGAAGCAGTCCGAAAAGGACATGCCGAAATTCATGAAGATCATCGACCGTGAACGAGCTACGTTGCTCGACGGCTTGGGACAACGCATGGCTCAGAAAATCGAGAACCATCACCACGAACTGCTGCGACGACACGACAAGCTCTTCCAAGAAGAGTTCCCCGCGGCCAAAGACAAAGATGTTCGCGAACGCATGATGGGCAACACCTGCTTGGCGATGGATCGCTTGGTGAAGAAATACTACTTCGATGAGTTTCAGAAGGAATTCAAAGCCATGGATCGGACTTGGGAAGAGTTCCCGCTTGCGGACAAACCCGCTGCGTCCGAGCCTCCGTTGGAGTCTCAGTTGATCGGCGAATTGATGGACCTGCTGGCGATCAAGTTCTCCCGCAGTCGATCCGTCACGGCCGTGACCCCATGACCGAGTCCGCAACTTGAGTCGCATCCTTCTCAAATTCATCTCGCCTGAAAGGCTTTCCCATGAGTACTCCCAACACACCCGCGCCGGCCGCCTTGGCCGATCGAATCGACAAACTGACGGGGCAAATCTCGCAACACGAATCGGCGATCAATCGCTCGACTCGCACCACAGGTTCGATCGGCTTGATCGCGCTCTTGCTGATGGCCGGATATTTTTATTACGGCTATGTGTCGATCGCCGAACTACTGGAGCCGAAGAAGCTCGTCCCACTGGCCTCCGACATGCTGGAACGAAATCTCCCATCGGCTCGTGAGGCGTTGGTCAAACAAATCTCGGATTCCGCTCCCGACTGGGCCGAATCGGTCAGCCTCAAAGCTCAAGCGGCAATTCCCGAACTGCGAGTCAAACTGGAAGACTATGTCCTGACCGAAACCGACAAGATGGCCGGACAAGTCACGAGTTTGACCGAAGAAAAATTCCGTAAGGCGATGCGTGAGAATCGCGAGATCATCGACAACGGATTCAAGGAACTCGCCAGCAGCGACAAGCTCTCCGAAGAATCGCTGGCCGCGCTGGTCAAAGCGCTCGAAGCGGAACTGCAAACGGACATGCAAGTTCAGTCCGAAGCGGTCCTCGAAACGCTGCGATTTCTCTCGATGCGAGCCCAAAAATTGTCCGTCGGTAAGAATCTGGATGAAGAGGAACGCTGCGAACGCCGCATCGCGATGCTCTCACGCCGTCTGCAATTG
>JAYVQJ010000918.1:0-4801 GCA_043777235.1 Planctomycetia bacterium | reverse complement strand
GTCCGGTTCGGAAGGTCGATGGACTCTCGAACCGGACGCTAGCGCGTGCCGGCTCACGGTTTCAAGCGGAGCCTCGCTAGGCATCCAGCACTTCATCGAGCAACTTTTTCGGGATGCCGATACCGACGACGTGAACCTCACCGGTGAAGGCTTGCGAAGCGGGATCGTCGAAGCCGCGTTTGCGCGCCACGAACGTCGCGGTGTGAGCGGCTCGAACGCAGATCGCGGTGCCGTCGACAAGCGATTCAATCGGCAGGCCAGTGTCGCAGTCGAGGCCAGACGGAAGATCGACGGCGAAGACTCGGCAGCCGGAACGATTGATCGCCGAGATCGCGGTGCGATACGGCTCACGAACTTCGCCGACCGTGCCGGTGCCGAGCAGCGCGTCAACAATCCAGTCCGCGTGACTCAGCGCGTGATCAATATCCGATAGAACTGGCTGACGACCGAGCACGACCCGCGAGGTTTCGCCCGCTTCGAGGATTCGCCAATTCGTGGCAGCGTCGCCGGTCAGCTCAGACGGATTCGCGAAGAGCAACACACAAACATCGAAGCCGCGCAGCTCCAGATGTCTGGCGATTACGAATCCATCACCGCCGTTATTTCCTTTGCCGGCGCAGATGATGACCGTGCCTTCGATCCCAAGTTCAATTAATCGCTCGGCCGCGTCCCGGCCGGCGTTCTCCATGAGCACAAGGCCGGTCATGCCAAACTTGTCAATGGCTCGGCGATCGACGGCGCGGACTTCTTCGCGAGTGAGGCTGCGGTCAGGCATGTTGGATTCCAGAGGAAGGGCACTCTTGCCCGTCGAGTCTTCTGGCCAGCGGGACGGGCAGGAGTGCCCATCCTCCGACGAGGCAGCATAGCGAAACTGTGCGGGCGGCAGACTCACCGGAAGGTTTGACGCGGCTTTTCTTTCGAGGTCGTTGTGTTACCATCCGACCCGCAAATCCGCCGGGACAACGAGTTTGACAGCTTCGACGAGGACCGACCAACGTGCTCGACGCATACGCCGATCGCTGGGCGCTGATCACCGGAGCTTCCTCCGGCATCGGGGCCGAGTTTGCTCGCCGGTTGGCGGCGCATGGCATGCATCTTGTCCTCACGGCGCGACGAGAAGAGTTGCTCGAAAAACTGGCCGAAGAACTGCACACTCGGCACGGCACGAAGACCGAGATCATCGTCGGCGATCTCACGGATGCGACGGAACCACAACGGCTCTGCGACACGATCGCGGCCAAAGGGATTCCGATCGAACTGCTGGTCAACAACGCCGGATTCGGCTGGGTCAGCACGATCGACGAGACGGAAGTCTCACGCATGAAGCAGCTCGTCCAATTGAACATCGCTTCGATGACCGAGTTGACCTTGCTGCTCTTGCCCTTGATGTTGGGACGAGGGCACGGCGGCATCATCAATGTCTCATCGGTCGCGGCCTTTCAACCAGTGGCCTACATGCCGGTGTACGCGGCCAGCAAAGCATTCGTGCTGCACTTCAGCGAGGCGCTGTGGGCGGAGTGCCGAGATCGCGGCGTGACCGTCACCGCGCTCTGTCCGGGGACGACTCAGACCGATTTCTTTGACGTCGCGAACGTTCCCGGTTGGTTGAAGAAGCATGAATTCTCGACGCCGGAGCAAGTCGTCAAATCGGCGCTCAAGGCACTGGAGCGCCGCAAACAAATTGCGATTCCCGGTTGGCGAAATCGACTGATCGCATTCAGCGTGCGGATGGCTCGGCGAAAGATGGTCGTCCTGCAATCCATGCGGTTCTTCCGGCCGCGAAAGAAGGACGAGTCGTCCAGTAAGATCGAGAAGCCGCGAAATGACAGAACCGAGAAACCGAAATGAAATCAGTGCAATTCGATCAGTTCGGTGAGCCATCCGCAGTTCTGCAACTCCGCGACGTCGAGCCACCGCAACCGAAGCCGGGCGAGGTGCTCGTGCGGATGCTGCTCAGCCCGGTGAACCCGTCAGACTTGATGACGATCCGCGGAGTGTACGGCAAGCTGCCGAAGCTTCCCTGCACTCCGGGCTACGAAGGAGTCGGCATCGTCGAAGCGAGCGGCGGCGGACTGCTCGGCAAATTGCTGGTCGGCAAGCGAGTCGCGTTGCTCAACGGCATCAATGGGAACTGGCAAGAGCGAACGACGACGCTCGCGAAGCAAGCGGTGCCGCTGCCGAAATCGTTGCCGGCCGAGCAAGGGGCGACCTTTTTCGTGAACCCGACGACCGCCTACGCGATGACTCAACGAGTGCTCGCCGTTCCCGCAGGCGATTGGCTGTTACAGACGGCAGCCGCGTCGGAACTCGGCAAGATGGTCGTGCGATTGGGAAAGCGATTTGGTTTCAAGACGCTGAACGTCGTGCGTCGCGCAGAACAGGCGGAGACGCTGAAGTCGCTCGGCGCGGACGGGGTCGTCGTGTTTGATCCGGCGCAACAATCGTCCGATGAATTGCAAAACGAAGTGCGTCGACTCACCGGTGATCGCGGCGTCCGATTCGCGATCGACCCCGTCGGCGGCGCGACCGGTTCGGCTGTTGTGAAGTGTCTCGCTCCCGGCGGGCGGATGTTGGTCTACGGAACCTTGTCTCCCGAACCACTCTGCTTTTCGCCTCGCGATCTGATGACTCCGGGTGCATCCATTGCCGGCTTCTGGTTGGCCCGTTGGCTGCCGCAGTTGAGTTTGCTCGCGAAGTTGAAATTGATCCGCACGGTCTCACGGTTGATTCAAGAGGGCGTGCTGACCTCGCAGATCGGCGAGGTCTTTCCAATGGACCGAGTCGGTGATGCGGTTCGAGCCGCAGAGACTCCGGGACGATCCGGCAAGGTGCTGCTGCGAATGGCGACGGAGTAGCGCTGATCCCGCTCAATTCGTCGCTGGCGGCGTTGCTGCTGCGGCCGGAGCCGAGACTTCCGTCGGTTGCGTTTCCATCGGTGCGGCCGCTTGCAGTTCGGACAGCAACTCCGCTCGGCGAGCGGCGACCTCGGCATCAAATGACGTCAGCACGTCGATCGCTTTGTCGCGCGACGTCGCCAAGCCGATCACGAGGTACTGAGCGACCGCCAACCAATAACAGGCCCAACCCACTGGTCCGATTTGAAACACGGTAATGATTGCGAACACCGGTGACGCTCGGCTGAGAAAAATGCACGCCGCGCCCCACAGCCAGGCTCGTCCGTTCTGCCGCAACTCTCGGAGGATGTCTCTGAACCTCTTCGATTTCAACTTGGGCGGCCCCGGATGGATGAACCGAAACAGTTCCTGATCCGGCATTCCCTCGATGCAGCCGAACGCCAGGAACAACCGCAGTCCAAACAGCACGGCGTCGATCAACTTCTCGTGCTTGTAATCCTGTATGGCGGACTGGAAGAGAATCTTCTCCATGTTGTGTGTCGCGAACAGCAGCAGTACGGACGCTCGAAACCACTGCGTCAGGTCTTTCTCTAGTTCCTTGCTGATGACTTCCACACGCAACAGGTACTTCAGCAGGAACCGAAAGATTGGGATCGCGATCAGCTTCAACAGCATCCGCGTAACCGGCTTGGTGATGAGCCGAATCCCCGGCAAGTGGTACAGCCAATAAACAAGATTCCCCAAAGCTCACCTCAGATTTCACCGCCAAGTCGCGGCATAGAAGAGTGACCCCCCGAGCCGCGAGCCGCAAGCCTTGGCCTCTTTTCCGGCTTAACGGCCGGATGACCGGCTTCCCCTCGGCAAATCCGCGATTGACACGTTTTGCGACAAGCACAATTCTCCCAGCCAGCAGGGGCATTCTGAGACCACAGGCCAGCGATCCTCAGGGACATGATGATCGGTGCTGGTGGCGATGCTCGAATCGGCGTCTGAAGATGGCCCTGCATTCGTCTCGTTCAAGGAATGACATGGCGATCAACTCGCTTCGCAATTTCGTAAAGCACCAATTTCGGCATTACCGGCTGCGGCGCGAGCAACTGTTGACTCCCGTCACATGCAAGCTGACGAAGCCCGGCGGAGCCGACCGAGGCTGGATGGTTTGCTCCGACCTGATTCCGCGCGGCGGCATCGCGTACTCGTTCGGCGTTGGAGCGAACGTCTTCTGGGATGTCGCGATGATCGAACAATTCGGCGTTGAGCTTCATGCGTTCGACCCGACGCCAGAAAGCATCGCCTGGGTCGCTCGGCAGAATCTCCCCGAACAATTTCATTTTCACGACTGCGGCATCGCGGCGTTCGACGGCACGTTGAATTTCTATCCGCCGAAGAAGCCCGGCCGGATGCACTTTTCGCAAGATCCTCAGAAGTACAATCATCCCGATCAAGCATTGATCCCCGGTCGAGTCATGCGATTCAGCACGATTGCCCAGCAACTGGGACACTCGCGCATCGACGTGCTGAAGATGGACGTCGAAGGGACGGAATTCGATTGCGTCACCGACATCCTGCAATCGGGCATCGAGATCGGCCAACTGCTCGTCGAGGTGCATTATCACTACCCGACGCGATCCTTCGACGAAGGAGTGCAACTGCTGCGTCAGATCGAAGCCGCCGGCTTTGTCTGTTTCGACATCTCGCCGCGCGGCTTGGAATTCGGATTCGTGAATCGCCAACTGATCTCAGGCCAACCAATTGCCGAGCGACGGGCGGCCTGAAACGTCAACGACACACTGACCAACACTTTCTTCGCACAGTTTGTGGCAATTGATTCGAGGGGACTCCGATGTTGATGGAACAACTCCGCTGGATTTACCGAGCGTGGACCTATCGCTTGCATGTCGAGCGCGAGGAAATCGCCTTCCTGCGAAGTCACCTCTCGGCCGGTG
>JAYVQJ010000917.1:0-4804 GCA_043777235.1 Planctomycetia bacterium | reverse complement strand
ACCGGTCAAAACACGGGCGGAGGGACTTGAACCCCCAACCGCTGGATTTGGAATCCAGTGCTCTGCCAATTGAGCTACACCCGTAGTTCACACCACGGCAGCGGCTACTTCTTTCGCGACTCTTTGTGCAGAGTATGCTTCCGCAGCCGGGGGCAATATTTCTTCAACTCCAAACGCTCGGTCCCGCGTGTCTCTTTCGAGACGCGATAGTTCCGATCGCCTGATTCCGTACATTCCAGCCACACGAATTCGCGAGGCATAGTCAACTACTCCGTGATCTTGGTCACAATGCCTGATCCAACCGTACGACCACCCTCGCGAATCGCGAAGCGGCTGCCGGTATCCATCGCGATGGGCTTGCCAAGCTCGACCGCCAATTTGACGTTGTCGCCAGGCATACACATTTCCGCACCACCCAACAGATTGGCCCCACCGGTCACGTCCGTCGTTCGGAAGTAGAACTGCGGTTTGTAACCATTGAAGAACGGCGTGTGTCGGCCACCCTCTTCTTTACTGAGGACGTACACTTCGCACTCGAATTTGGTATGCGGCTTGATGGCCTTCGGGGCCGACAAGACTTGGCCACGTTGAACTTCTTCCTTCTTGGTGCCACGCAACAGAATGCCAACGTTGTCGCCAGCCTCGCCGCGATCGAGCGTCTTGTTGAACATTTCGACGCCGGTGCAAGTCGTCTCGATCGTCGGCTTGAGTCCGATGATCTCGATCTTCTCGCCGGTCTTCACAACACCTTGCTCGATACGACCTGTCACGACGGTACCGCGACCTTCGATCGAGAACACGTCTTCGATAGCCATCAGGAAAGGCTTGTCTGTAATACGGGCCGGCTCGGGAATATGAGCATCCAAGGCATCCATCAATTCGCCGATGCACTTATTCCACTTCGGATCTCCGGGATCGGACAACGCCATATTTGACTGACCACGAATGATCGGAATCGTCTCGCCGGGATAGCCGTATTTCGTGAGTAACTCTCGAATTTCCATCTCAACGAGTTGGAGCAGTTCGTCGTCATCAACGAGGTCGACCTTATTAAGAAACACAACCAGCGCCGGAACGTTCACCTGACGGGCCAACAGAATGTGCTCGCGAGTTTGCGGCATCGGACCGTCAGCGGCAGAGACCACCAGAATGGCACCGTCCATCTGGGCCGCACCGGTGATCATGTTTTTGATGTAGTCCGCGTGGCCAGGGCAGTCGATGTGAGCGTAGTGGCGTAGCGGCGACTCATATTCGACGTGACTGACTGCGATCGTCACGGTCTTATTCTCGTCACGAACTGTACCACCCTTGGCGATATCTTTGTACGACTTCAAAGTCGCCAAGCCCTTACCGGCCTGCACCGCCAGAATCGAGGCGGTCAATGTTGTTTTGCCGTGGTCGATATGCCCAATCGTGCCCACGTTGACGTGTGGTTTCTTGCGTTCAAAAACTGCCTTGGCCATGTTAACTCCCTAAACTGAAACTAACTTGGGTTAAACTTTCTCTTCCTTCAACGAGTCGAGACATCTCGACTCGGCCACCAAAAATTTGCAACTCGCTTTGCTCGGAGAGCTGCTGCTGGGATTTGAACCCAGGACCTCGTCCTTACCAAGGACGCGCTCTACCACTGAGCTACAGCAGCACGGACGACAACAAACCGGATCCCTCTTTTGTGGTTGCCACGCTGCTTACGAACCTTGTTTCGATTCCCAATTCGCTCAGGAGCGGGTGATGGGAATCGGACCCACGTGTCCAGCTTGGAAGGCTGGCGCTCTACCATTGAGCTACACCCGCAGACACTCGTTTTGTTGATCTGTGTTGAATCCGATCTCTCGTAGTCTCGCACTTCTGCTTCTTCTCTGGACTGACCTTCCGAGCGGCGACGTTATTTTCGTTTCTCAATTTCAATCTAGTGGGGGAAGGAGGATTCGAACCTCCGAAGGCTGAGCCACCAGATTTACAGTCTGGCCCATTTGGCCACTCTGGAATTCCCCCGGTGGAGTCCACTTCCCGCCTTCTGCCAGAGCATAACTTCTTGGCTCAAACAGTTTTGAACCGAAGGTCTCTGGAAGCTAGCGGAGGGACTCGAACCCACAACCCCCGGTTTACAAAACCGGAGCTCTGCCAATTGAGCTACGCTAGCAGTCAAGCCGGCTCGATGGGGAGCGGGGGAATATAACGGTCTCCAAAAGTAATGCAAGTCTTCAATGGACACAGAACTTACACGACGAGGCGATCACCGAAATACCGTGAATGTCAGTCACCGTCAGCGTGCGAATCGTCGCATAAGCCAGATCGAGACGAAGGCGAGAATCACGAGCGTGTCGAGCCAAATCAACGTGATTTCCCAGGTCATCCACGGGCCAGTTCCCAAGAACCACTGGAGATCTGAGAATTGCTCGCGGGTTCGTCTGGGCAACGGAAACCGCGAGCTCGACGACACCGTGAGTCGATTCACGAAAAACAGCAGCAACATCAGTCCCGCAGTGAGACTTCCCGCGATCCAACGCTGATGACCTGTGATTGGCTCCAACCTCGGGTTTGCCGGGGCATCCGATTCCGTCGCGGTCGCATCGGCGGCCAGGCATTCTTTGGGGATGGCTTTTTCCGTAGCCATTTTTCTACGAGGCGGGATCAAGGGGCGGCTCGGCTCGGCTTGAGTTGGCTCAGCCGCATCAGACGCCCGGAGCGCGTCACGCAGCTCCGGATATCGTTTCGCCGCGCCCCAAACATCTTCGGCCTCACGCCGGACAAGATCGCCGGGGCCGAGCGTCCCGGAGATCGCCAGGGCGCGCAGTTCGTCAAGATCCATCGGACCGAACTCTTCTTGGAGAATGCGACAACACCAGCATGTACTCATGGTGTTCCCTCGGAAGACAAGGATTGACCATCGCTTTCAGAAGGAATCCGTCGCAAGACGTAGACGTATTTCGTGCGTCCTCTCCAACCGCTGACAAAAGGATACCGTCGAATCTCGTGAAACTTGGGACGGATTCCCGATGGGACACCGCCATGCACGCCACCGCTCAAGGGACCAATTCCCTGAAGGCCGATTCCTTGGGGCGATGACACGGAGATCAAATAATCGACCTCGCCCCGCGGACGCACCGGTCCCGACCACCAAGCCGCTTCGGGAGAATTCAGGAAAACATCGGGTGTCGATGCCCAGAAGTCCCAATGATCCCAAATCCCTCGTCCACCCCACCAGGGAGGCAAGGGGCGCACGAGAACGGGGCCGGGATGCGACTCGTACAAGTGCCAACCATCAAAGGCATATCCCCCGTTGATCTCGGCCGGCGGAATTCCTTGCGCGATGAGTTCGCGCCCCGCTTGAAAGGCCAATCGCGACTCGGCATGCACGTCGTGACTGCTCGCCAACGAGTAATAACCCATCGGAAACACCACGGCCGCAAACGGCAACCATTGCCAACGTGTCCGCAACGGCGTGAGCGTCACAAACAACAACACGCTGCTCGGCGCGAGGATCAGCAAGTGGCGATCAAACAGCAGCGGCGTCGTCCCCACGATGTACGCCAACTGCCACGCCAGCCAAACCGCCCCCAAGCGAATCGTCACCCATCGCGGCCGTTCACGCACGGACCATTCCACGTCGCTCAAGCGTTGCAGCAGCGCGAGGAAACCCAACACGTTCAACACGGTGATGATCCCGGCGAGCACTGGCCCCCACAGCACAGGCTTGGTCCCCAGCAGATAAGTGTTGGGAGCAAACAATCCAAACGGGGTGAGCACGTTCCGCATGTACGGGAACAACAAGCTCCGCTCGAAGTAAAAGTACGTCACCAGATTCGCCAGCAGCCACAGAGCCAACAGCCCCAACATCACCGAGCGACGTCCGAGTCGTTGCCAATCCGAAATCGGCAGAGCGACTGCCAGCGTGGCGACAAATCCGCCGAGATAAA
This sequence comes from Planctomycetia bacterium, assembly GCA_043777235.1. GTDB lineage: Bacteria > Planctomycetota > Planctomycetia > Planctomycetales > Planctomycetaceae > SXKJ01. The sequence goes on along the minus strand of JAYVQJ010000917.1, from coordinate 884 downwards.
TCGCGTAAGTCAGTCCAATTTCCGGCAGACTGCTCCACGGCGGACTCGCCGCGAACTCCTGAGCCTGTTTCATCGAGACTTCAAACACGTCGGTCGGTCCATGCACGAACCGATACCAGCCCGTGAATCCCCCGATCAGCGCCGCTCCGGGCAGCAACGCGCACCAGCCCTCACGACGCCCGAACAAGCGTCGCTCCCAAAGCACCAGATACGTTCCGATCGCCAGCCACGCGACCAAGCCATGCTGCCGAGTCCACGCCGACCAGCCCACCAATATCGAGCCAGCCAATAACCAACAGACAGGCCGCGTTGACTCGACTCCCTCGCCCCCGCATCGGGGGAGAAGGCCGGGGTGAGGGGGCGCGCTCGCAGCCAACCCGCGAGCCACGCACCACAGCCCCGTCAACTGCCAAGTGATCGCGGGGATGTCCGTGTCGTAGGTGTAGCAATGCAGAAAGTGCAGCGGATGAAACATCAACGCCAACACCGCCAGCCAGACCCCTTGGCTCGGCACGCCACACCACCGCAACCAGCGCGCGACCACGAACATCTCCAGCACATGCAGCACGACCACGCTCAGCTTCGTGATCGTGAATGACACGCCGAAGAGCTTCGTGAACAACCCGCCCCACAGCACATGCCCGATCAGCGACATCGGATTCCAATGCAGAATCCGCAACTCGCCTCGTTCATTCAGAAACGACAGCGATTTGTTGAACGCCCAATCGTCCAGAATCGCGTACTCACCCACCGGCCAGACCAGCCAGTAACAGATGCCGACCAATGTGCTGATGATCACGAGGTCCGCCCACGGACTTCGCGGGAGAGAATGCGAGTCGCGGAGCGACTCGCCAACGTCGCTCGGTCGCTCCGCGACCGAGATT
>JAYVQJ010000916.1:0-4809 GCA_043777235.1 Planctomycetia bacterium | reverse complement strand
GTTCGAGAAAACCACTCGCTCGCGCGTCGTGCTGGTTTTTGACGGCTTCCGTGTCAGCCGGACAAAGCGGCAAACTCGCCAGCCGTGGGGATCGGTCTGAAGAGACTTGTTATGCGACTTGCTGCTCTTCATGACCGTTCTGTTGAACGATCCATCACAGAATCTTCCACCACGATCGCACCGAATTTTGCGTGGCCTAGTACCCTACTAGGCCGCGCGCGACCCAAGTCGAACTAGGCCGCGCAAGGCAATTGGCCGTCGTGAGGTCAACACGACATTTCAATCTTCGCCACTTGATTTCCCGGACGAACCGGGACATGCTGCTTGCCACGTCAAGGGGTCACGCTCGCCGGCCAAACGTATTAAGGCGCGCGCGGCTGACTCCACTGTTGGGCGATCAACCGCAAACCGCAATGAACCACACCTCAGCCGCGCGCTCCATGCGTTGTCCCCGTTCGATTCCGTAACCCGCGACCGCTTGTCACCGATTACGTCTTGAAGCGATCGCTTGCAACCGACTGTCTTGCGAAGCGTTCAGAACACAACACAATTCTACTCAAATACGGTCGTATGATCAGGAAGGGCAACGTAATGACGAGAAACACAGTTATTTGGTCGATTGCATTCTTCATCTGTGTTGCCTGCGCAAGCGCAGAATCACCGTCACCGACAGTCGAACAAGTGAAACAAGCGTTTGCAAAAGCCATCGTCTCTAGTGGGTACAAAATCGGTGATACCACGAACGCCGTAATCGAACGCGAAGCGCCCCGAATTGCTGCAACGATTGAGGACATGAAAAATGTTCAAATCTTCGCAGACAAGGTCAACGGCGTCGAACACGGCTTCTCCTACGCACTTTACCCGAATAATCAAATTCAGCGCATGGGGTACTTAGTCAATGGAAAACGAATTGGTCCGTGGCGTTTTTACTTTCCCGATGGAACTCTCTCCACAAAGCTCCAGTATGACGACGACGGAAATGAGATTGGCCAGCATGTCGCCTATTTGCGAAATGGCAATGTCCATTACATAGAGACGTACGCCAGAGGCGTGAGGCATGGTCCCAAGACCACGTTCTACGACGACGGAACCACCCATATGCACCAAATGTGGCAGAACGGCCAGATGCACGGTCTGTCGATGATTTACCACGCGAACGGTAACGTCAAAAAGTTCGCTTCTTGGTCAAAAGGACGCCAGCACGGAACGGTCATGCTTTACGACGAAACAGGAAAGATTACTGAGCAAGCTCAATACGTTGATGGCCAGAAGCAGTGATGCTGATAACACTCATTACTTGTAGCCACGCAAGAAAACGCATGTGCAAGGATAAGCGGCGTGTCAGAGCACTTTCCGATAATGGATATCCATTTTCCGCCAGAGCGTGAAAAGGCCCTTCACGACGAAATGACGCGCCGTGCCGTACCGCCGTGGTCAACTCAAGAACACGATGCCCTCGGGCGTCCCACCACCAGTGGTTCGTTCTATTTTCATCGCGCTGTTGTCACTAACTCGCCATCCTGCACGGTGTGTATTCATCGCGACAATCCCGGACATTGGATCATCAACGCAATCGTTCCGGATGAGGGGCAAAATCCTTCGATACCGCTTGAGACTTACAAGGAAATCCTGAGAGAGTTTGAATCCATGATTGCGGAACCATCCGTTGAAGCAGTCAGTGGCATGTGCGCAATTCAGCTTAGCAAATACCGACTTGAGGACTATTTTTCCCCACATGCGGTCAAATTGCTTGAGGCGTTTTGTTTAAGCTCAAACCACGGTGATTTGGGATCACATCCAAGTGATCAATGGAAGTGGATTTCCTTCCTGCTCGCCGCATTCGACGATGACAAGAACATTCATTGTGACATTTTTGGAAATTGTCTAAAGACCGCACAATGGTGGCCTGAAAATGGAATCGCCGACCTCGTTCACGAGTATGATTTCGCAATGCGATTGTTGCGGCAATCAGGCCGCTCAGTCGGTCTGAAATAGCAGCGCAAATACACAAATCACAACAGCCGACAGTCGGCAAAATGAACGTCGTCTGGCGTCCGAAAGGTTAATTGAACCGCAACCGAGCAATCGCCCAACAAGCCGGTCAACGCGAGCGGCGGCTCGCGCGTTTTCTGTCTTCCACGTCGCTGGCCGCCGCCCGCGTTACCTTGGACGTTAGCGAATGTCAAAGTGATGAAGAACGTTGGCGTTCGAGTACATCAGCTTGGTCGTCGCGGGCGGCGATCGGGTTTGATGGGGCGGCGTGCAGTTCGGTCGCGCGATGTTTCGCGGCGTGAAGGAGCCGGCTTTGCGGTCGCTTGTCGCGGGAGGGCCATTGTCTTCTGCGCGTTTTGGAGGCCGCGAATCAGCAGGCCGGTATCCGTGGCGAGGCCGAGCATCTGAAAGCCTTGGTCGCGGCGTTGCATCAGGTCTTGTGAGTCTCGGCAGAGGATTCCACACGGGAGGCCGCGGGCGCGGATGCGGTCTTTGATGTCGAGCAGTTGCGCGGCGACGCCCGGTCCTTCCCATTCGCCGAGCGAGCCGGCGCTGGCCGAGTAATCGGCGGGGCCGAACTGGATCGCATCGACGCCGGGGATGTCGCAGATCTCTTCGATGCACTGGCCGGCCGAGACGGTTTCCATCAGCGGGATGACCAGCGTCTCGGAGTTCGCGGCGATGGTGTCCGTCTTCAGGCCGAGTCCCCAGCGAGTCGCTCGTTCGCTGCCGACGCCGCGCTGACCCCACGGCGGATACTTCGCGAACCGCACGGCCCGCGCGACTTCGTCCGGCGAATAAATCTGCGGGACCAGAATGCCGCCGGCTCCCAGATCGAGCACTCGTTTGATGAGTCCTTGCTCGACCTCCTGAATGCGGACCAGCGGCACGGTGTTCGAGTTTCGCGTCGCGCGGATGTGCTCCAGAATTTCCTTGAAGTCCAAATGCCCGTGCTCGGCGTCGATCACGACCCAGTCGAGACCCAGCGTCACGGCGATCTCCGTGATCGTCGGCGATTCGAGCGTGATCCACAGACCAGTCGTCGGCTGACGCGACGCGAATTTCTTCTTGAGCGGATTCGGAGCAGTCATGTGCGTGATCCTTCGTGTGATGAGCTTGGCCCGCTCGGAAAGTCTTTTCGCGGCGACACAGGCCAGAGTCAATCCGTTGCAAACGATTGGCCACGGTTCGCCAATTTGTCGTGTTGGGCATGTCGCCCGAACCACAAGGGCAACGCCGTTAAGGATTGTTATTCCTTGCACGGTCGAGAAAGACACTAACCCGACGCGTGAGCGAGGGCGGGCGTATCCACCGACGGGACTTGCGACAAAGCGTTGTCGAGCGCACGCCCTCGCTGACGCGTCGGGTTAGTGTGGCCAGCCGCAATGTGTCATTCTCGACCGTGCGAAGAATAAGCGTGAAGGAACCGCATTCTTAGCCACGGAGGAACACGGATTGAACACGGATGAGGAAGTCGCAGATCGCTTTCTGATCCGTGTTCAATCCGTGTTTCATCTGTGGCAAAAACTGTATGAGGTCGCCGTTTCGACGAACTGCAACTCGGCGATGAGTCACGGATTTCGACGGTCTGAGTTCCCGAAATGTAGCCCACCACAAAGTTGGCCCGAAAAATCCTGGTGGGCCGGCGCGGCGAAGCGCCGCTGGTCCCACCCTACAAGAAGTCAGACAGTCGAACGGATGAAAGTGCGAGGTTTTTTGACGGCGTTGTTACAAGGCGTCGGACTTCAGATTTGCGAATGATCCAGCCGCAAACGACTGACCGGGATGAATCGGATGTCCGCGCACGAAGTCGGCGGCGGACATCGGACGCTTGCCCTCCGGCTGAAGCGTTTCGAGCGACACTGCATCTCGCCCCGCCTGGACCAGCAACTGGCTGGGAGGTGATGGCAACACCGTGCCGCTCGGAGCATCGGTCGCATCGGCGATCACGCTGACGCGCGGGATGATGACTCGCACCGGCGGATGATCCGGGCGATGCCAATGTGAGAACGCCTTCGGCCACGGCTGCATCGCGCGGACCTGACACGCAATCTCGGCGGCGGTCTGAGTCCATTGAATCTCGCCGTCCGATTTGCTGAGCCGTCTCGCGTACGTCGCTTGCGAATGATCCTGCGGTTGCGGAGTCGCAGTGCCGGCATTGAGTTGCTCGACGACTCGCAGCAGCACCGGCACAGCGAACGAGGCGAGTCGCTCTTCGAGATCACCCGACGTTTCGTTCGGGCCGATCGGAGTTCGTTCGATCGCCAATACGTCACCGGCATCTAGCTCGCGGACGATTTGGAAGATCGTGATGCCGGTCTCGGTGTCGCCGACCCACACGGCGTGTTGAATCGGCGACGCTCCGCGATGTTTCGGCAGGATCGACGCATGCACGTTGATCGCGCCGAGTCTCGGCAGGCTCAAAAACTTCGTCGAGAGGATTTGCCCGTAGGCCGCAACGACGAACAGATCCGCCTGCCAACTGGCTATGACTTCAAGCGATTCCGGAGCACTCGCCTTCACCGGTTGAAACACGGGCAGCTCGCGAGCGATCGCCAATTCCTTCAATGGATTCTGGTGATGATGATGACCCGCGCCGGTTCGATCGGGTTGCGTCACCAGCCCGACGATCGTGTGCCGCGAATCGAGCAGCCCTTGAAACGTCGGCAGCGCGAACGATCCAGTCCCCAGCATCGCGATCCGTAACGTCACTGCGTTCTCCCAATGGCACTTTAGGACATCAGCCGGCACGCGCTAGCGTCCGGTTCTCGCTGATGACTCGAACCGGACGCTGATGACTCGAACCGGACGCTGATG
>JAYVQJ010000915.1:0-4812 GCA_043777235.1 Planctomycetia bacterium | reverse complement strand
ACGATCGCGATTCGCCACTTCATTTCAGTTGGTTCTCGGTTCTCAGAGAGGTAAGGAACGGGGTCGCAATAACATCCCGATGTTGCTGAGTGTCACCCGGAAAATCAGCCGGAACGCGCTAGCGTCCGGTTCGGAATTTCGATCGACTCTCGAACCGGACGCTAGCGCGTGCCGGCTGATGAGTTCGCTGAAATCGGGAAGTTATTGCGGCCCCGTTCCCCTGCCGTCCTTGCAGGGCTGGCTAATGTTTCCAATTGGGAAAATGGTATCGACATACCAGCACGACGCGCGAGCGAGTGGCTTTCTCGAACAACCATTCGCTCGCTCGTCGTGCTAGTTTTTGACGGCTTCCGTGTAAGCCGGACAAAGCGGCAAACTCGCCAGCCGTGGCCGCCCTTGTTTCACTCGGTCCACTTTCCAAAGTCGGCCGATAGACTTGCGGTTTTCTAAGTCAGAAATGGGAGCTGGGTGATGACGGAACATGCCGACGACGAACGCACGATGGATGGTCAGGAGCGATCTCCGCAGACGTGTCGCCCGGCGTGTCCGGCGTGTGGTGGAGTGCTGATCGAGATTCGGCACAAGCTGCAATGCTCGCAGTGTCACACGATCTGTGAGACGTGTTGCGAAGGGGGCCGCGGTTGAGTCGCAGCCGCCGTTGAGTCACAAGGGATGACGATGGAACTGCGCGAGTTCGCTGAACGGATCCTGCTGAGCGAGAGTCTTGATGAGAAGTTGGCTCGCGCGGCGAAGTCGTGGACCGACAAGCGGCCGGGCGAGGCGTGGCGGCCGGAGCAGCCAGCTCGGCCAGCGGAGTTGCGATTCGCGGCTCGACGAACGGCTCCGACGATGCCGAAGCCAGGGGCGTTCAAAGAGGTGAAGAAGCGGGCGATCGCGCATCACATCATGGCGAATCACGAGTTGCAGGCGCTCGAAGTCATGGCCTGGGTGCTCGTCGCGTTCCCGGAGGCACCGGCGGAGTTTCGTCGCGGCATGATCGACGTGATGCTCGACGAGCAACGGCATACTCGGCTGCACATCGAGCGTGCGGCGGCGCTGGGTCTGCGGTTCGGCGAGTTGCCGGTCAACAGTTACATCTGGCAGAAGGCCCAGCAGTTCGAGAATGTGCTCGATTATCTCGCTGGGCTGCCGTTGGTGTTTGAGGGAGCGAACCTCGATCACACGCTCGAATTCGCAACGTTGTTCGAGCAAGCGGGAGACGACAGAAGTGCGGCGATCATGCGAGCGATTCATCACGACGAAATCCATCACGTCGCCTTCGGCCTCGAATGGCTGCGGAAGTTGAAGTCCCCCGATCAATCCGATTGGGAGGCTTTTCAATCGCACCTGAAGTGGCCGCTCCGAGCGGAGAAGGCTCGCGGTGAAGTGTTTCAGAAGGAAGCTCGCCAAGCGGCGGGAATGTCGGATGAGTTCATCGAACGATTGGATGGAAGTTTGAGCGTGAACGAGAAAGATGAACGCTGAAGCCCCACAGCGTCTCGCTTCGTTCAGTCCACATACACAAACTCGTTCGCATTCAGAAGCATTCGGCAGAGTTGCGTCAGGTCACGAGATCGGACGAGCGAGAGGCCAGCATCAGTCTCCGTTGGCGAGGGGCGGCGGCCGAAGGCCAGTTGAAATGCACGGGTCACTTGCGCGGCTGGTTCGGTGCCGGCATCGGCCTTCACGCGGTCGGCGAAGTAGCTGCTCTGTCGCAGCATGAAATCGTTGTTGAGCAGTGCGAGCGATTGCAGCGCGGTGGTGGTTGTGTTGCGAGCGGGGACGAGGTTCGCGGGACTTGGGCAATCGAGCGTCGTCAGGAATTGATGTGTCGTCGTCCGCACGGCGAAGCGATAGACGCTGCGCCGCCAAAGGTCGGGGGAGTCGGGGGTGATGTAGCGGTAGACCGGGGCGTATTCCTCTTGGTACTCGAAGTCGCGATAACCGGGACCGAACATCGTCTGATTCAACTTGCCGCTGACAGAGAGGACTGCGTCTCGCAGTGACTCGGCATCAAGCCGTCGCGGGTTCATTCGCCAGAGGAGGCGGTTGTTGCTGTCGTCGCTCGGTTGCTCCGCAACCGAGATTTCCGGCGGCTCTCGCGTGACGGTCCGTGGCGTTTCATCACGCCGGGAATGCAAGTCGTGGAGCGACTTGCCTACGGACTGCTGCCGATATGCGGCACTCGTGCAGATCAAGCGATGAATCGCTTTCAGCGACCAGCGTTGAGCGAGCAGTTCGTCGGCGAGCCAATCAAGCAACTCAGGATGCGATGGCAGACTGCCGCCGAGTCCGAAGTCGCTCGGCGTTTCGACGAGGCCGGCTCCGAAGTGGTAATGCCACAAGCGATTCACAATGACTCGGCGAGTCAACGGGTTCGCGGGTGACGTGACCCAATCGGCGAAATTCTTGCGTCGGTCGCCATCGGAGCTTTGCGGTGCGCCGAGTTCCGGTTTCAGTCCGCTGACGCAGGCGAGCGACGTGGGTGAAACCTCGTCCGCCGGTTGTTCGGGGTCGTCGCGTTTCAGCAACTTCACAGGTGGCGGAGACTCGGTGACGACGGCATAGACCTTCGTCGGCGCGGGGAGCGAGGTGAGTTGCTTCTCCAACTCGGTGCGGCGTTGTTGCAGTCGCGCGAGTTCGGCTTTGTCTTCGTCGGACATTGCAGACGACTGAGCGGCGGTGAGCCACGGGTCGGCGAAACAGATTTGATCGTGGCCGATCCCGTTGCCTCCGTCCGTCGACATCAGCGTGAGGAATCGCGCGGTGGCGGGGAGCACGACTTCCACCGTGATGCCGCCATCTTCTCGGCCGATGTTTTTCTGATTGGCTTTGAGTTCGCCATCGACGTACACGAAAAAGCTCGCGCCGTTTCTCGGTGTCTGACCGAAGTAGCCGGCGGTCGAGGTGAACTTCATCTCGGCCGGAGCACCCGCTTCGCGCAGCGTGGCAAGATCAAATGTGATCGCGACATTGGCGTGTAGCGACAACAGAGTGTGCCCGTCGGCCGCGTAATCGACGCCGTCGAGCTTCGTCGAGAAGTGCGAGTTCACCGGGCCGAAACGGATCGCGTCCCACACTTGTCCCGACGTGCGCGGCGGCTTCATCACTTTCAGGCCGGTCGAGGTGATCTGCGTTCCTTCCGGCGTGAGATCCGGGATGACGACTCCGTCCACGAACTTGACCGTCGAGCGTGCGAAGACGTTCGGCTTGGCTCCTTCGAGCAACCCTCGCTTTGCAGACTGGGGCTTGCCGGTGATCGGATCAATTCCCTCACCCAACTTGCCGGTCCCAAGTCCGTCGCCGCCGCCGACGATATCGGCCAGATCGAAATGCCGACCGCTGAGTCGCGCTTGCTTGGTGCGGACATCTTGCAACTCGGCGTTCAACGCCTGCTTGCGAGCGGCAAGGTCTCGGACTTCGGTTGAGCTGACATCACGCTCGCCTCGCTTGACGCCGGCGAAGACGGCGGACAGGCCGTAATACTCACGCTGCGAAATCGGGTCGAGCTTGTGGTCATGACACCGCGCACAATTGATCGTGACTCCACACGCCGCCGTCATGACTTGGGTCAACATGTCGTCGAGATCATCCGCGCGCGCCAACCGCTTGAGCACCGGACTGGGAGTCTCTGCCTGCCCGACAAAATCCCACGGACCGGCCGCGAGAAATCCGGTGGCGATGACCGCGTCGGAATCGTCCGGCCGCAGCACGTCGCCGGCGATTTGGTCTCGCAAGAAGTCGTCATACGGCTTGTCGGAGTTCAACGCGCGAATCACCCAGTCGCGATATCGCCACGCATTGTCGCGTCGCTGATCACGCTCGAAGCCATGCGTGTCGGCGTAATGAGCGATGTCTAACCAGTGCCGCGCCCAACGCTCGCCGTAATGCGGTGAATCGAGCAACTGATCGACGAGTTTGTCATACGCTTGCGGATCGCGATCGTTCGCGAATGCCTCAACCTCTTCCGACGTCGGCGGCAGGCCGAGCAAGTCAAACGTCAATCGCCGAATGAGCGTTCGCCGATCCGCCTCCGGGGACATCGTCAATCCGTTCGTCTTGAGCTTCGCATTCAGGAACGCATCGATCGGATGCCCGTCGCTTGGCGGCGTCACTCGTTTGATTGGTTGCCACGCCCAGTGCTCGCGCCGCTTGTCGTTGGCGGCTGCGCGATCGGCATCGGATTCGGGCCAGACGGCTCCGGCGTCGATCCATTTCTTCAACTTCGCCAGTTGCTCAGATGTCAGCGGCTTGCCGCTCGGAGGCATTCGCTCGTCGTCGTTCGTGCTGGAGACTCGCTGCCACAACAGACTCTCGGCACTCTTTCCGGCGACGATGACCGGCCCACTCTCACCGCCGCGCAAGGCGAAGCTCTTCGCATCGAGTCGCAATTCCGCCTTCTGCTTGTCCGGGCCGTGACACGCGACGCAGTGCGTGGAAAAGATGGATCGAATGTCTCGATCGAACGGAGTCTCCTCGCCGCGTGCCGAAGACATCGACACGAGCACGACGGAAAACATGACGAACAGAGGATGTTTCATAGCCGTCATTTCGTGAGTCGTTCAGATCGGATTCCGAATTCGATACCACGCCCTTCGATGATATCGGGGACGTGCTGTCCAACGATTATCCTGCCGGACGTGCTCGATTCCCAGTTCGACGACGACGCATCCACGGCGGGCGAGATTCCTTGATCCATGAAAGTCGAACACAGTGTGTCAAGTTTTGTGAGCCGGCACGCGCTAGCGCAATGGCACTTACTTTACTAACCCGCAGCGTCAGCGAGGGCGATGACAAGAGGCGTTTCCCTTT